>JAHIPN010000086.1 GCA_018894595.1 bacterium | reverse complement strand
TGATACAATGGAATAAATTAAATACAGCAGCAGCACTTTTAAGTTCAGAATTAAAAAATACTCAATCCAGAGCATTTTACGAAGGGGTATATTATAAAATAGAATTTTATGCGACTTTTAATTGGCCAACTTCTTCAAATAAATATAAAATATCTAAAAAAGAAAATGAATTTTATAAAGAAATAAAATTAGATGGTGTAGAATTATTCAAAACTAATTTTACAAATAATAAAGTTTACTTTTATCCGAACGGAGTTCCCAGCATGGGGGGAACAGTTACTTTGAAAAATAAAAGAGGAAAGGTTCTTTACGTAATTATGACTCCGGTAACTGCTCGTGTAAGAGTCAGCCCGGAACCTCCGGAGAATTGGTAAATAAAATAGTATATAGTATATGGTATGTAGTATATAGTTGAAGAAAGAGAAGAATGACTGAAAAGATAAAAAATTTTCAAGATTTGAGTTTAGGGTTGACTTGCAGAATGGTTGACTGGCAGACCGGAAGATTGATTCATTGCCTAAAAAGCTTAAAAATAGGGAATATAAACAATAAAAGAAGTTATATAAATTATTATTAATCTTGATTATTTAATTGATACTATTTTTACTATATGCTTATCACTTATTACTCATTACTTATTACTGTATTTATATACTCGATACTATATACTGTTATATACTGTTTTATCATTTGGTGGTGATATTATGTTAAACAAAATATTATTAAGAAAAATAAAATTTCCTCTGTCATTACGAGGGCTATTTCCTTTCTGTCATTCCCGCGAAAGCGGGAATCCATCTTATCTGTCATTGCGAGGAGCGAAGCAACGAAGCAATCTCAGCGGCTTCTCCCTAATTGAATTAATGGTAGCAATAACCATTCTTGCAATGGCAATATTCGGAATATTTCACGCCTATAGTGTCGGATTTATGGGAATGGCTGACGCCAGAGACAGAACGGTTGCCACAAACTATGCCCAAGAAGCAATGGAAGATATTAAAAATATGGATTTTAAGGAAATATCATCTACTGATCCTACATTGATAGAAGGAACGAAGTTTGAAAGAGAAATTCAAGTTGTAGATAATGTTGAGGGGAGTCCTAATTTAAAACAAGTTACAACAACAGTTAGATGGGATGATAGAAATGGAATTCCCAAATTTGAAGTAAAACTTGAGACATTGATTTATAATAATGATTAGTAAAAAATCATATCTAAAAATGTCTAAGAGGTAATAAGTAATATGATAAAATTTTTTTATACAAAAAAACAAAAAAAGTTTATACTCTTATATAATAAACAGCAAAGAGGATTTAGTCTAATTGAATTAATGGTAGTAGTTGTTATTTTAGGATTGATTACGTTAGGACTAGTAACTTTTTTCATGGGAGGAACTAAATCTTGGGTAGCCGGACAATCTCAGCTTGAAGCTCAACGGAATGCCCGCCAGGCAATGGATAGAATGGTAAGAGAAATTAGAGAGGCGGATCATATTGAAAACAGTTCAACCTCCACTTCTATTGATTTTCATACACCTTTTTCTGGATCTATTATCTCATATTCTTTATTGGATAGTGACTTAAAAAGAGGTATTAACCTGGTGATTAGTAATGTGCAAAGTTTATCTTTTACTTATTTTGATAGCAGTGGTAATTCAGTTGCTCCAGAAAATGCATCAAAGGTGCATGTTTTATTAGAGGTAGATGTTGATAAAGATAATAATCCTGATATAACTTTGAATACAGATGTTAATCTAAGAAATTTTGGTTTATAAAAAAAGTATTAGACAGGCGAGACGCCTGTCCTACGAGTTGTTAAGTAAAATAATCGGTGAATTGGAAAACTGGTAATTGGTGAATTAAGGGATGGTGACAATTATGAGAAAAAATAAGATTAAAGATAAAGAAATAAAAATTATATTCTCAAATCAAAATGGAATGGCTCTTCTTATGACTTTAATCTTCGTGTTTTTGTTGGTTGCTTTTGCGGTAGCCTTACTTACAATGACCAGCAATGATACTAAACTTTCGGCACTTCAGCGAGATTCAACTAAGGCGTTTTATATTGCTGAGGCCGGGATACAGGATGCAATCGGCCGCCTGGTCAATGGTACTGTGTCTGATACAGGTAATGAAACTGTTACAGATTGGAAT
>JAHIPN010000085.1 GCA_018894595.1 bacterium | reverse complement strand
AAGATATTTCCGGCAAGAAAACTTCTCCATAGAGGAATTTCGAGCAATTTCATCCCATTGTTTATCACTACAGTTCCGGCTCCATGAATTGTTCCCACTGCCCAATCTGCTCCAGGTGGAAGTTTTACTAAATCCATTGCCTCACTCCCAATAAAATTTTTAAAAAGAAAACCCAAAAAAAAGATAGATATAGCATACATGGTAAAAGGTTTTATTGCCCAGTTAGCGAATAAAGTCAGTCCAACCGGTTTAATAGATTTTCCTGCTTTTAACACTTCCCCGAAGTCAATCTTTACCATAATCGGATACATCATAAAAAATAGACAAACTGCAATCGGGATAGAAACTACCGGTGCCTCACCAATATAAATTGCTAATCCATCAAGATATTTTGCTACTCCGGGAATAACCTTACCAAAAATAATGCCAATAACAATACATAACAAGACCCATACCGTTAGATATTTTTCAAAAACATTTAGGCCGCCCCTTTTTTCTTTAACCATAGTTAATCTCCTTTCAAATACTCCAAATTAGATACATTCCGCTTAAAATTATTAGAATACCACATATTTTTTTAATTAAAACTGTGCCTTTAGATTTTTCATTCCAATTCAAATACTTTTGCACAATTTCTGTAAAGGTTCCAGCTAAGACTATTATCGAACAATGACCAATGCCATAAGCAAAAAGAAGTGCAGCTCCATAAAAAAATTGTGTTACTGATATTGTAAATACAATACCCAACATCGGTGCCATATAAGCAAAGGAACAGGGACCAAGAGCGATACCAAAAATAAGGCCTAATCCAAAAGCAGCCAACAATCCTTTTTTCCGGAAGGCTGGATGATTAGTTTTTCCCAGAAAAGGCAATTGAATGACTTCCAAAAGATGAAAACCTATAACGAAAAAAATTACTGCCACTATATAATTTCCATAAGAACCGATATCGCCCAGCAGGCGGCCTAAAAGTCCGGTAATAAGACCGATAGCAGCAATAGTTGCTAAAATACCCAGAGAAAAAGAGGTTGCCAGCCAGAAAGCTCTTTTGGTTGACATCTTACCTTGCTCCCCGATAAACGCTATAATTAAGGGAATACTGGCTAAATGGCAAGGACTTAATAATATGCTTAACATTCCCCATAAGAGAGAAGCGGTTAGCGCAACAATAAGGCTTGATTGCATTGAATTAGAAAGCCATTCAAAAACGGTCAGTATCATTATTTGACTCCTTGTTTTTCAAGAACTTTAATTAATTCATCTTTGGCAAGAAATCCAAGATGCCTAAAATATTCATTTCCATCTTTATCCAGAAAGACCTGAGTCGGGATTGCCCTAATGCCAAATTCCTTAATATAAGGTTGGCCTTCTGCGGTCTTCACATCGTGAAAAACTACTTTTACCTGACCTTTGTATTCTTCTTCAATTTCTTTCATAATTGGCTGCATCTTATCGCAAGGGATACAGCCAACCGATCCAAGCTCTACAAAGGTTACTTTTATCTCACCGTTTGTTGTATCTTCTTGAGTTAAAGTAGCTTCGGTGTTATTAGATACCTTTTTAAAACCAAAGACGATAGCTAAAAGTACTAAAAAAATTATGATATAAATATATTTTCTTCTCTTCATTTAGTTAGTATCCTTTCACATTTAATTTTAACCTATTTTTCTTCAATCCACTTGATAATCTCTTCTTTACTTGGTATTTTACCTGCTACCTTTACATCTCCATCAATAACTAAAGCAGGGGTCACCATAACTCCGTAATCGATAATTTTGTTGATATCTGTTACTTTAATAATTTCTGCTGAAACACCAAATTCATTGACCGCCTCCTCAGTTAGTTTGCTCAGTTTTTTACACTTCGGACAACCAGTTCCTAAAATTTCAATTTTCATCTTTATTCACCTCCTAAAAAATATAATTTCCCCAAAACCAGCCGCTTATGGTAGCCAGTATAATCATAGTTACAATATAAACTGAAGCTTTTTTAAAACCAAATACTTTTATTATGGCTAACATATTGGGAAGGCTCATTCCTGGTCCAGAAAGAAGCAGTGCAAGGGCAGGACCTTTCCCCATTCCTAATTTCATCAAAGTATCTACAAAAGGCGCTTCAGTCATAGTAGCAAAATAGCTTACTGCTCCAATAAGGGTAGCCAAAAAAGAGGAACGCAAAGAATTTCCTCCCAGCCAGTGTTCTATCCATTGCTGGGGAAGAATCTTCCCGATAATTCCTACTATAAAAACTCCCATTAAAAGCAAAGGAAAAATTAATTTCACAAACCACCAGGTTTCTTTAAGCCAATTGAAAATCCTATCTTTTTTAATAGCAAAGTAAGCATATAAAAAAGTAATAGAGATAGATATGGCAAAAACATAAACCTTATGCAGGTAGGGACCCTTAGTAACAAGGTAATTAGGAGAAAGCAAGCTAAAAAGAATTAAGAGGAGTAAAATTATATCTTTTCCGGCAATAATTTTTTTGTCGTT
>JAHIPN010000084.1 GCA_018894595.1 bacterium | reverse complement strand
GCGGGGTAGACGATGCATCGTACCCCTACAAATTACTCACCACACATTACTTATTACTATTCACTATTCACTAATTAATAAATTTGAGAATAATCTAAATTAATGATATAGTTTTAATATCAAATATCAATCAAAGGAGGAAATTATCATGCCAGATTATTATGATGAAGAGAAAGAGAAGATTATTAATCTTGCTGGAAAAATACCAAAATTAAAATTTTCTAATAAAATATTCGGTATTATCTTAATATTAGTAATTGCTCTCTATCTTGCCAGTGGAATTTTCGTAGTTGCCCCCGATGAACAAGGAGTAGTTAGAAGATTTGGGAAATTTATCCGTATAGAAAGTCCGGGACTTAATTATCATCTACCTTACCCTATAGAAACAGTGGTTACTCCAGCTGTCACTCAGGTAAAAAGAGTTGAAATAGGATTCCGTACTATTAGCTTTGGCCCACCAGCGCGCTACCGGGAAATTCCAACAGAGGCACTGATGTTAACCGGAGATGAAAATATTGTCAGTGCAAATGTAATTGTGCAATACAAAATAAAAGATCCGGTTAGCTATCTTTTTAATATTATTTTACCTGAACAGACAGTCAGAGATGCCGCTGAGGCTGCTTTGAGACAAGTAATTGGGGAAAGAAAAATAGATGAAGCCCTCACTGTAGGAAAATATGAAATTCAGGAGGAAACAAAAAAAACACTTCAAATACTTTTAGATTCTTATAAGGCAGGAATTCTTGTAGTAGCAGTTCAATTACAAGATGTTAATCCTCCCAAGGAAGTACAAGATGCCTTTAAAGATGTAGCCAGTGCCAAAGAAGATAAAAGCAGATATATAAATCAAGCACAAGGATATAGAAATGATTTAATTCCAAAAGCTCGGGGAGAAGCAGTAAAAATGACCAAAGAGGCTGAAGGCTATAAGATTGAGAGAATAAAAAAAGCAGAGGGTGATGTGGCAAAATTTAATAGTATTTTAACTGAATATAAAAAAGGTGAATCTATAACTCAAGCTCGCCTTTATCTGGAGACTATGGAAGAAATTTTACCAAATATGAATAAAATCATAGTTGGTTTAGAGGAAAATCAACCTTTAATAAATCTATTACCCTTGGGCGATGCAAGTATCTTTGCTACTCCTTCTAAGGAGGTGACTAAATAATGAAAAAAGGAACACTATTAATAGTACTTATTGTAGCGATATTATTCTTGGCTAATTTAAGCTTGTTCATTGTTGATGAAACGAAACAAGCAATCGTTTTACAATTTGGCAAACCGATAAGAGCGATCAGTGAGCCTGGTTTATGTTGGAAACTTCCCTTCATTCAAAATGTAGTATTTTTTGAAGACCGACTGTTAGTTTACGATGCTGCCCCGACAGAAATCATTACTAAAGACAAAAAGACCCTAATTGTGGATAATTATGCACGTTGGAAAATTATCGATCCTTTAAAGTTCTTACAAACTGTTAGAGATTTAAATGGTGCCCAGGCAAGATTGGATGATATTATATATTCCGAATTGAGGGTTGATTTAGGCTTGTTTGATATGAGCGAAATCGTCTCGGAAAGAAGAGAAGGTATTATGAAAAGAGTCACCGAGATAAGTAATGAAAAAGCCAATATCTATGGAATTGAAATTGTGGATGTAAGGATTAAACGGGTAGACTTGCCTCCGGAAAATGAAAAATATATCTTTGATAGAATGAGAGCGGAACGAGAACGAATCGCTATGCAATATCGAGCAGAAGGTCAAGAGGAATCAGCTAAAATTATTGCAGAAACCGAAAGGGAGAAAACAGTTATTTTAGCGGAAGCTTATAAAACTGTTCAAACTTTAAAAGGTGAAGGAGAAGCAGAGTCTATCAGAATCTATGCTGAGAGTTTCAATCAAGACCCTGAATTCTATAAATTTTATAGAACTTTAGAAGCTTATAAGAATACTTTCAAAGACAAAACTACCGTCTTGCTTTCTACTGAATCTGATTTTTTGAAATACTTAACCAAACCCTAAAATAGTGAATAGTCGTTAGTGAATAGTGAATAGTTAGGAAAGAGGAAACCAGAATTCAGGAGACAGAAGTCAAAATAAGATAGTATCTCGTATCTCGCGGTACAGTGTAGAGATGTAGAGCGGATAAAAGGCAGTAATAAGTAATATGTAGGGGCAGACCTTGTGTCTGCCCGTAATGTATAATTTGTAGGGGCACGATGCATCGTGCCCAGGGCAAAAAAAGATAATAAAACAGGAGGGCACAATTCATTGTGCCCCTACAAAATCATAAAAACTGTAGGGGCGTATTGCAATACGCCCCTATAAAATATAATTAATATTCTAATTCAGGATTTATTCGATTTTCTGGCTCTTCCCCAAAATAAATCTTCACTATATTATCAAAGACGTACTTAATATTTTCCTCTAAAGCTTTGTCGGTATATCCTGCTGTATGAGGACTCATTACCACATTGTCTAATTTATGAAAATCATATTTGCTAGGGAACACCTTCCTTTGTTCAGAAGTAGGATATTGATACCAGGTGTCTATTGCTGCACCAGTAAGATTACCTTCTTTTAAAGATTTAAATAAAGCTTCCTCGTCTATTACCACGCCTCGGGAAATATTTATAAGATATTTTCCCTTCATTAACTTTAGCTCTTTCTCTCCAATCAACCCACTGGTTTCTTTGGTAAGAGGAACAGCTACAACAATAAAATCTGATTCTTTAATCACTTTTTCTAAATCTTTTTTCTCTCCCAAAAATGCCAAAATATCTTTCTTTTTTAAATCCTTCTCTTCTATCTTCCTCTTTAAGGCAAACACTTTCATGCCTAAGGCATGACCTATTTTAGCAATCTCCCATCCGATTGACCCCAGACCTACTATCCCTAAACTTTTCCCCTGAAGTTGAATGGTCGGTTCCTTGGTAGAAAACCCATGCCATCTGCCTAATCTTAAATCTCTGTCATTAACAACAATATTTTTAGCTAAGGCTAAAATGAGAGCAAAAGCGTGTTCGGCAACTGCATTCTTATTAGCATGGATATTACAAATAAACATATCTGGATAATTTTTATATAAATTAAAATCTAATTTATCCACACCTGCGAAAGGAATTTGAATTAATTTTAATTTTTTAGCTTGCTCAAGGTCTTCTTTGGTAAAAGTTCCTCCTATCACCACTTCAACTTCTTTGAGATATTTTTTAATAGTTTCTCTTTCATCTTTTTCAGGGATAATGAACTCTAAATTAAGTTTTACTTTTTTATTTAATTCATTAAACTCCTTTTCCCATAGTTGTGGTTTTACCATCCTGCTTAATACCAAAATTTTCATCTTTGTCCTATTCTTGGTCTCCCTTTTTCTTCCCGCTTTTAAATCTTTAGCAGCCTTTTTTCCCTTGCCTATTTCTTCTTCGGATATAGCTTTTTTAGCTAAACCATCGGCCACAAAGTTATTATCTCTTCTATGCCAAATAAAATATATTTTGCCAGGGATAGTCTGACAAATCTCATTAACCTTGTTAAATAAAGGAATTATCCCTTTATTCTTTACTTTATATTCTCTATTTAATTGTTTAACTACTAATTGGCTATCACAATATACATCTATTCTTTCCGGATTTATTTTTTTTACCTCTTCTAATCCTCTAATTAAGGCTTTATATTCAGCAATATTATTGGTTCCATAACCGATAGCCTCACTTATCTTTTTTACCAACACCCCGTCTCTATATATTACTATCCCGATACCCATATTCCCCGGATTGGGATAACAAGCACCATCTACTTTCATTAATACCTTAGTCATATTTCTCAACTTCCTTATCAAAATCACTTTTTAATATTTTTTTGATTAAATCTACTACTTCTTGCGGTTTTTTAGCGTAGATTAATTGTTTGTCTTCTTCGTATTTTTTAAATAAAAGGCCCAAGTCAAAATTTAAAGAAATAACTTTTTTACCAATATTTAAAGCCAAGGCAATCTCCGAAATAGTCCCGGTTCTTCCCGGAAGCGCGACTACTACTTTGCCGGTTAAAACATTGATGTAATTTCGGGCAAGACCTATCCCGGTCAATATGGGAATATCGATATATTCAGAAGCCCACTCGGCATTTGTGCCTGGTAAAATACCAACAGTTAACCCGCCATTTTCTTTCGCCCCACGAGCTGAGGCTTCCATAATTCCGGAAGCTCTCCCACCGTTTAATAAAATCCACCCTTCCTTAGCAATTAAACCTCCTAAGCAGCGAGCATCTTCATAGTCACCGGCATTAACTATTTCTCCCCCGCCCATAACTCCGATAATAATCTTTCTGATATTAATCCCCTTCTTTTTGGACTAAATTAATTCACTTGTAATTATGGTTAACTAAATCTTTATATTTTTTTCATAGATATGATCGTGAGGACCTAAGTCAATAAATTTAATAGTACTGTCTGAATACGTATTACATTCATTACATAAAACTATTTTGTCGTCGCCTTTTTTCCGACATATCTTGCAGTATAGACAAATAATAAGAAAATTCCTTTTAACGTGACAACTATAATAACCTCTAAAATTACCTTTAAGTGGTTCACTTAAGGCAATTGGATTTTCTGCAATCATATCTACTTTTATTTTGATAGATTTTTTTATCGATCGGTACTTTTTTAAAGATTTTACAAAAACATCACTAAAAAGAAGTTCCATTAGAAAACCTCTCCATACTTATGCCATTTAATTTTTCCAGATTTTATTTTTGAAATAGTTTCCAACAAACTATCCCTAAAATCCGGATCAGCGAGTATTATTTCAGTCGGATCACCATCTTTAGAACGTTTTAAATTTAAAATAAATTGAGTTATAATTTCGGATACGGTTGTTCTTTCGCTTTTGGCATAAATCTTAGCGTATTCTATCAAATCCTTATCCAGGGTAATATTTATTTTACTTTTTCTCATCCTTCTAATTACCTCCTTTATACACATATAATATACG
>JAHIPN010000083.1 GCA_018894595.1 bacterium | reverse complement strand
TGCTTATTATGTTTCTCCCATACCAGAAAGAGTAACTCAGGAAGCAATTAAGATGATAATTTCTAATTTAGCTTATAAGACTGATTGTATAACTACTCCGTCCGCCTCAATGAAAAAAATTATAGAAAATTATGGAATTAAAAATAGAATTGAGGTTATTCCCAATGCAATACATTTGATTTCTTTCAGGGAAGATGATGAATTGAAAAGAATAGAAATTAAAAAAAAATATAATCTGAAAGAAGATGATAAAATAATTCTCTTTGTGGGCAGGGTAGCTTCGGAGAAGAGTATAGATAAGATTATAAAAGCATTAGAAATAATTAAAAAGAGGGATATCAGTAAAGTAAAATTATTAATAGTGGGTGGTGGCCCAGCCATGGATGAACTAAAACAGCTTGCACGAACTTTGAAAGTAGAAAAAGATGTAATATTTGCAGGTACAGTAGGTTATGAAGAAATTCAGCATTATTACAAGATGGCTTATATATTTACTATTGCTTCTACAACAGAAACTTTTGGAATAGTAACTATAGAGGCTTTAGCTTCCGGAGTTCCCGTCTTGGCGGTTAAAGCTCCAGGAGCAGTAGATATACTGACAGATGGACTGGACGGACTATTAGTCGATAATGATGTTGAAAAATTTGCTGATGCATTAGAAAAAATTATTAGAGAGCCAGAATTAAGGGAAAAACTCTCTCGGAGAGCATTAAAGACTTCTAAAAAATATAGTATTGATACAATATCTGAAAGAATGTTAAACCTCTATCGGGAAGTAATAGAGATAAAAAAATCCGAATCAAAAGAGAAGAAAAATTTTATTAAAGATATTTTAGCCATAGATTATGGAGGGAAAATAAAAAATGAAAAATAAAACTGTGAAATATATTATTTTAGTATTGTTATTATTTTTAGTTTTTACTTGTATGGGGCAAGCAGCCCCTACGACGATGACACCATCAGAAATAATTAACGAATCTATCGAAGTATTAAAGGAGATGTCAGTATCAGAAGATAGCGGAGCATTTGGAGCCCTTTTGAAAGAAGCAGAAGGTATAGCCATTTTTCCTTCGATAATTAAAATTGGATGGGGAATTGGCGGACAGTACGGGAAGGGTATAATATTCAGAAAAGATAGCAGAGTGGGGATATGGTATGGCCCCGCCTTTGTAAAGATTAAAAGTATAAGTGTCGGTCCCCAGATAGGTATTCAATCTATCGCCCTGGTTTTAGTTATTTCTAATGAGAGGGGAATAGAGGGATTTATGGAAGATAATTTTACTCTGGGCGGTACCGCCAGTATCGCCGCAGGTCCATTAGGAAGGTCTCTTTCGGCAGATACAGATTATAAATTTAAAGCTTCAATATATTCTTATTCTATAACTAAGGGAGCTTATATCGGAGTTTCCTTTCAGGGTTCAGCTATCGAAGAAGACAGTGAGGCGAATGAATTATTTTATGGGAAGAACATATCTAATCGAACTATATTAGGAAACAAGATTACCGTAAATCCGGCAGTATTGAAGTTATTACTTCTGATAAAGAAGGTTAGTAAATAATATTTTAATATATAGGGTAGGGGTTCGATTTATCGAACCCGCAAAGCATATCAACATTATATAAATAAAAAAAATCATAAAGATTGGATTTACGATCTATGTCATTCCCGCGAAAACGGGAATTCATCCTTATCCTTATTAAGTATTGCACTTATGGATTCCGCATCAAATGTGGAATGACAAAGAGGCAGATTAATTTTTTTGTTTGTAATCCTTTAGAACATTCAGTGCATAGTCAATATCATAAGGAGTATGGTCGGCATTGATCTGAAATCTTATTTCTTCATCACCCTTGGGTACTACAGGATAATTAAGACCGGTACCAAGAATTCCTTTATCAATAAGATAGTTTACTAACTCTGTTGTTTTTTTAGTATCTCTTACCATTAAAGGAACAATGGGATGGTCGCTTTCAATAATTTCATATCCCAAATCAAGGAGACCCTTTCCAAATTTTTTAGTCATCTGGTGAAGATGGGTTAAAATATCTTTTCCTCTTTCACTATTCAAAATTTCCAAAGACTTTAAAGCCGCACTTGCCTCGGCAGGGGAAATTGGATTAGAATAGATATACATCGGTGCAGTTTCTCTCAAGTAAGTGATAATCATTTGGTTAGAAGTTACATATCCGCCATTTACACCAAATGCTTTTCCCAGGGTTCCCACCAATACATCTACTCCCTTTGCATTAGTATATTCTTCTGTTCCCCGACCGGTTTTTCCGTAAGCCCCAATACCATGAGAATCATCTACCACTAACAGAATATTTTCCGGGAATTCCTGGTCGTATTTTTTGGAAAGGGTGGAAATAATATCCAGAGGGGCGTAATCGCCTCTCATGCTGAAGATGCCGTCTGTGACAATGATTAATCTTTTTGCTTGGCCAACAGATTCTTTGATTCTATTTTCGAGTTCATTCATATCCAGATGTTTATAGATTTTTTTATCTTTTGGTCGGGAAAGTCTAAGGGCATTAATTATACAGTT
>JAHIPN010000006.1 GCA_018894595.1 bacterium | reverse complement strand
TTTTAATACCATTTTAGCAGCTCCTAATAAGGTTTGGGCAGTTAATTTCTGAGCCAATTCTCGAGGTAATCCCATTCTTAATCCTCCTTCAGTTAAAGACTCGATAATTATATAGGCATATGCCGGCCCACTGCCCGACAAAGCTGTAACTACATCCATTAATTCTTCCCGGTGAATAACCTCCACTAACCCTACTGCTCCAAAGATATTTATAGCCATCTGAATGTGATTTTCATCAATATACTTTCCCGGGCAAAGAACAGTCATCCCTTCATTAATTAAGGCGGGTGTATTGGGCATAGCCCTGATTACCGGGATATTCTTTTCCAAACATTCCTCTATGAATTGAGTACTGGTAGCCGCAGCAATAGAAATTATTAATTGTCTTTCTGTTACCACCTCTTTAATATCGAAAATCACTTTCTTCATCATCTGGGGCTTAATCGCCAGTATAATTATATCTTTCCCTAAAATCATTTCTTTATTATTAATATAAGTTTTAATGCCATATTTTTTGTTTATTTCTTTCGCATGTTCTTCCTGGGCAGTACTTCCAGCTATATTTTCTTTCTTCACTAAATTATTTTTGATCATACCATTAAGAAGAGTTTCCCCTATTTTTCCCACTCCAATTATAGCAACTTTTTTATTTGTAAGCATAATATTTATATTTCCCCTTTCGATAAAAAATATTTAACTTTTAAATTAACCAATTTACCAATTCTCAATACAATATTTACCCAGTCTAATCCACCTACGTCCCAGACCTTATCAGTCTACCAATCCACAAAATCTCATCTTAAGGCAAAAAAAATGCATAAAGGGTTTGTTTATCATCTTTTTCTATTTTACTACAGTAAAATTGATATCTCCCCATAGACCCATTTTATCATCTTTTATTATTACTACACCCTTCACACCTTTTATCTTTTGGGCGTAAATTAAGCCTTCATTTATATCTTCCATAATTTTTATCCTATTGCCTACTGCCGTAGCGGCAGCATCAGCAAGCAAAACGGAATCAGAAATTACAGTAACCGCATCCGCCTTTCCAAAACTTAAAGAAGGACCCACCATGCCAGAAGATGTGCAAATCCCTATATAATTCTCTTGTGCGCTTATCTTTAAAATAATTCTCTGGCTAAAAGGAGACCTCCCTGCAAATATACTCACTTTTCTCACTTTGTTGCTCTTGATAAAAATATCCCCACCATTTTCCACAATTACTTCAGAAGAAAAATTTAAAAGTTCTTTCCCTACAAATTCAGCTATTGCTCCTGCCACTGCAGCCATAGGTCCCACCTCACACAAACTCGCTGCCTGTATCATAGAATTAATTATTTCAGGTGCTTCTTCATCTTTTGGATAAGGTAAAAGAGTTCTTTTAAATAAAGGATAATTGTAAATATAATTTTTTATTTGTCCTCTATATTTTAAAAGCGATCGCTGGGCATAGGAAGATAATTCTTGATTTGTCCTTATATATAGATCGCTTTCTTCTTCCTTTACTTGAAAAGAAATTAAATCCTTTCCTTCAATTAAATTTCGATACTTCCTTTCTTTATATTCTATTTTATTAGTTTGAGGAAAAATCATTACTTTGCTTCTCGCTTACTTTAATTCTTTTTAAAAAGTGACTTTGATTGCCTGTAAAGGACAAGCCTCTACACAATTACCACAAACAATACACTTTTCGTAATTAAACTTTAGCTTAAAAGTTTCTTTATCTAAAGATAATACACCGGTTGGACAAATAGAGACGCAAGCCCCACAGTCAATACATTTCTTCTCGTCCCATATTACCTCTTGTTCTAATAGTTCGATCCTTACGCCTATCTGCCTGACAAAGTTTAAACCTTCTTTTATCTGCTCATCCTCTCCTTTGAGTTCTAAAACTAATTTCCCCCCTAAGCTTGGTTCAAATTTTGCCTGTAAAATATTTACCCACAAGTCATAATCTTTTATCAGCTGATAGGTTACGGGTCTCTCAACATTTTGAGGAGAAAATGTAAAAATTACTTTTTTGCTTAACATTTAAATCATTCCTTTATTTATAAATTAGTCGATAGTGTATTAGTCGTTAGTATTAAATGCAAGATGGAGCTCCGATTTATCGGAGCGTGGCAATCTCGGCATTGGGATTGCTTCGTCACTAACGTTCCTCGCAATGACATTCTAAATTATTACGGGCTCGATGCATC
>JAHIPN010000082.1 GCA_018894595.1 bacterium | reverse complement strand
TAATTCACTTGATTCTTTACAACAGGAAGAGATAAGAAAAGAAACAGAAAACAGACTACCAGATTTTTGGAAAGTGCAAGTAAATAAGGAAAGAATTAAAGGAAAACCATCAAAAATGCTTGAGGTTGTCTTAGAAGAAAAGAGAAGAGAAATAATAAAAGAGTGGATTAAAGAGGGAAAGATAAAAAGGTGAAGCATTAAAGATTTATTAAAAACTTGGGGAAGGTTAATAACCTAACAATAATTTAAAATATTATTTAGTATTACAATTATGGTGTATATATGATAAAATATATAAAAAGAAGAAAAAAAGTAAAAAAATATTTGCCGACCCCATAATTTTAAAAATAGCTAGCGTGAATGTCCTAAAAAATACTTTTACTGTAAATTATATTTTAAGTCTTTTTTCAAAAAACGACACCCAGAGAATTTTGATTAATTGGTACCACTTATATTGTTTACATTTGTAACTAATAATTATTAAAAATATAACCTATTACAATAAGAGGGGCTATAATATGACAGAAAATGGAACAATACCCATCATAAAACGCATTATGATTGAACAAAATCAAGGTTCAGAAACCCGAAAAAATATCTTTATCAAGTTAGAAAAAATATTAAAGAGGCCCGTTATCTCTTACTTTACCAGTTTTCGTTTTCCTGTTATGATTGAAGATGCAGATGCAGATATATTAGAAGGCCTTTTACAAAAAACAGATTTATCTAATGGGCTAGCTGTAGTTGTAAGTTCTCCCGGTGGTTTTGGAATAACTGCTGAACGAATAATAAATATTTTTCGTAATTATAGTGGAACAGGTGAATATTGGGCTATAGTCCCAAGTAAAGCAAAATCGGCTGCTACGATGATTTGTTTTGGTGCAAGTAAAATTATTATGGGCGGAACATCAGAACTGGGACCTATTGATCCGCAAATTGCTGTTTCTGAAAAGGGCATTACAAAGAGATTCTCATTATGTAATCTTGTTGATAGCTATGATGATTTATTTCAAAGGGCTGTAAAGGAAAAGAATAATTTACAGCCATATTTACAACAATTAGCAAATTATGATGAAAGAGAGATAAAAGAGTTTAGAACGGCAATCTCCTTATCGGAAGATATTGCAACAAGAACTCTTAGTTCTGGCATAATGAAAGGAATGTCTGAAAAAGAGATAAAGCAAAAAATAGAAGTTTTTCTGACACCAAAAAAAACAAAATCCCATGGGAGACCCATTTATGCAAAAGAAGCGATATCCTGTGGTCTAAAGATAGATTTAATAGACAAAGAGGAAGAACTTTACGAGCCTTTTTGTGAACTGTATACAAGAACTAATAACTTTGTATCAACAAAGGCTTCGAAGTGTATTGAAAATTCTCAGTATTCATTTGTTGCCCAAGCCCAAGAAAAATAGGAGATAAAAATGAATAAAACAGTTAAATCAAATGAAAGACGCATAAAAGAGAAAGATGAACGTTTTCTTAAAGCAAAAGAAAATTTTCAGAAAATGCAAAAAGAAATCGCACCATTCATAAAACGAAAACCTTTTAAGCAGCATTCAACTACTGGACAATGGCGCGAAACAGAAAATCTATATTTTATATAAAATTTACTGCACACTCTTTGAAAAATATTCTACAATTGTAAATTATTAAGGGGGATAGTACTATTTAGGTCTATCCTATAACCAGATTTAAAAAGCAGGAAATGCTTTTAAATCTGGTTATTATTTTATAAGGGGAAGAGCGGGATAAAAGGTGTAAAACAGATAAACAGTGTTTAAAATTAATATTTAAAGGGCTTAAAAAATAAGATAATTTTTTATTGTTATTTTCTCCTGATTATTTCTTTTTAATGTTATAATTATAAATACAAAAGGGAGTGTGATCTCCAAAATTACGCTCCCTTTTAATATGACTATACCGAAAGACTTAACATACGTTTTCCTTTCGGTTTTTTATTTTATTAGACTTATCCCCGTTTTCACGAGGACAAGAATATATTTTTAAGAAGTTATAAAAATATTACAGAAGATCAATAAATTAAAAGAAGTTGAAAAACTGCGCAGGCAT
>JAHIPN010000081.1 GCA_018894595.1 bacterium | reverse complement strand
GCCAACAGGTAGCATATTACCTGCCAAAGCAGCCTCAATTCCTGCTTCTGCATCTTCTACTACCGCACAATCTTCCGGCTTTACTCCTAATTCTTTCGCTGCATATAAAAATATATCTGGGGCGGGTTTAGTATTTTTTACACTATATCCATCTACGATGATATCAAATAAATTCTCTATTCCTGTTCCCTTTAAGACTGTTCTCGTATTCTTGCTAACCGAGGCAATGGCTGTTTTTATCCCTCTTTTTTTTAGTTCTAAGACTATTTCCTCTGCCCCGGATAGAATATTTTCAGAAGTCATCTGTCTTAATAGTTCCACATAATATTCGTTTTTTCTATCCATCATCTCCTGAAATTGTTCAGCTGAAATTTGTTTTCCATTTAATAATATTTTTAGGCATTCACCTCGAGAAACACCCCTTAGTTTATCATTATCATCTCTGTTAAAAGGAATTCCTTCTTCATCTGCCAATCGCTTCCAAGCACGATAATGATATTCAGAAGTATCAGTAATTACTCCGTCAAGATCAAAGATAACCGCTTTTATTTTTTTACTCATCTATAGATACTTCACTCCTTAACTAATAATCAACATATCTCTTTACATGGAAGCCAGATACACAGTTACACTTTTTGTATCAGGTGATACAGTAACTCTTCCGCTTTGAAAATCAACATTTCCGGTAGTAGCCCCTTTCAAACGAGTTAAAAATACTGGCAAGTCAATCAGAATTTCATTAACCGGACTGTCACCGGTAAAGGTAATTAATACCCGATCAGAATAACTTTGAATTCTCACTCCCATTCTTCTATTGCCCGAAATAGGATAATTATTGAGTTCAATAACCTGCGAATTACCAATCCATTCTTCTGGTATACCGCGTCCGATAATAACTTTTCCATCAATTTTTTCTGCAATCAGGGAGTCGATAAGAACTTTTGTGCAAACAGATTGTCCCCACATATGTGGTGATGCGCCATTACCGTATTTTGGATGAGTGCCTTCCCATGAAGTGTTTTTTGGATTTAGGATTCCTTCCCACCAGGAAAAAGGTCCAGTCATGGCAGATTCAATCATCATTTTATAGGCATAAATACCTTCTGAACGATGTCTTTCTCCTCTTAATGCAGCACTACCATATCCTGCATTATAACAAGAACAATAGAATCCATGAGGGTACCCTCCAAAATCATGAGGAGGAAGGAGGCCTTCTAACCGTCCAAATCCATAATCATAGGTATCATCAATCATAGTAAGATTTACACCATATTGCTCTCCATTAAATAGATAACCATCCCAGGCCCAGCGACCAAAAAGAAATTGAGCTGCCCAGTTTGCATCTTTCGGTGATCTACATCTGTTCTTATCATTGGATTGAACCATAGAAACGGGTATATAATTCAGATTATAAGTGGTAATGGTTTCTGTAAGTTTGACATCTACACATCTCAATAAATCATTGTATTCATTTTCGGCCCAGGATAACTCTTCCTTTTCTCCTAATTTTTGACAAATATATCTATAGGCAAGAAGTCCCATCATGGCAGACCAATTGTCAACTGTCCAGTATCCATTGCTATCTATGTCATTGGTCATTTTAATAATACCGTCAGGTCCTGTTCGATCATCAGCAATAGTATGAGCATATTTTTTTAAGCTATCAAACCGACTGGCAACAAAATTAACATCATCTGTTTTCAGTAAGTAGAAAGCATGGGGCCAGCTATATTTATATTTTGCATCATCATACTGAGTGACAGCTGCGATATGATCAAGTAAAGTTCGTGCATTAGAAAAGTCACCTAAAGTAAATAAAGTAATAATTATCCCTATGGAATCGTGATCCCACACCCCGTCATATCCATTTTCTCCAACATGAAGATCATGCGTATCTTTAACTATATGTGTGTATATGTATCCCGCCTTATATGCATTTATAAGTACTGGGTCAGGCAGGCTAACAATATTTACTATTTCGGATAATTTATTATCCCAATAAGTTTTCATATGATCAAAATGTTGTTCCCACGTTCCCGCATAAGCAAGATTATCATCAGAAGGCCAGGCATAAGAATTGCCCAATCTATCAATAGCTATTACAAAGTCATAATTTTTTGTTTCATCAGGGGAAACCGAATTTCCAGGTGTATTTAATACAATAAGCTCCTTTGATGGTTGAGGATCAAGAAAAACTTCCTCCTCACTATGGTTATACACGGAGACCCGGCTATAGGCTGCCACATAGTCATTGCCACTGACAGTAACTTTATCACCAAAGTTCATTATCTTAACGGTACAACCATCCCGTTCAAACTCGGTAACCAGACAGGGAAGATACCCTGAGTGATTATACCATTTCATAGAAGCAGGATCATTATAAATACCAAAACCAACTTTAACATTCTTTCCATCTCTAATGCGGAAGCTGCCATCTCTATAGGCAATAGCGGCATCTTTATCTCCATCCCATCCAAAACAACTTTCATGACCACCGGCAATAACCCATTGAGCAGATACAATTAAAAAAATTATTACCAGTATAAATAGCTTATAATTTTTTCTCATATAAATAAATACCTCCTATGTTTATCTAATCTTTAATAATATTCCCTATTGAATCTATAAACTAAATCTTTTATTAGTAAGTTATTTCTAATTCCTCATCTGTTTTTAGAATATATTCTTTTTCGCAAACTTCTACTGGCAGTGACTTACTTATAGAAGATAGCAGCTTTAAGGTAATTGTATTTCTAGTAATATCAACGCAATACTCTTCATTCTGCCACTTAATTTTAAATCTCAGCCTTTTCCATTTCTTTGGTAGATGAGGATTAATTCTCAATCTTCCTTTATTTGTAATTCGAATCCCCCCAAAACCATTTACTACTGCCTGCCAGTTCCCGCCAAGTGAGGCTGCATGAAGTCCATCCCAGGAACTTTTTAAATTTTCTCCTAAATCAATCCGTATTGATCTTTCAAAATATTCATATCCTTTTTC
>JAHIPN010000080.1 GCA_018894595.1 bacterium | reverse complement strand
TATTTGATTATTGGTAAAATTTATAATTCCCGCTTATGATTACCTATGAAACTTAAAAATCGTTTGTTATACGCGAAATTTGAAGGGTTATTTTTATAGTTAAGAGTTAAAAAGCTAAAAAATTTCTTTTTGTCGTTTTTTCAATACAGAGGCGACAAGATTTTAATCTTACTATTGGCCATTTCTACTCAGTTATTTTGATTTCTTATTTCCTCGTTTTCCTTTAAGTCATCTGATTCCGGATGTATTATTCAATGGTTAAAGTTTTTTTGAAGCTTATAGTCTCACCTCCCATTAGAGGTATCGTTATTGTCACAAAATACTTTCCTTTTTTCAACCCATACATTGCTTCCGCCCTTACAGGTACCTTGTTCTTCCCATTGGGAATATAAGTGGGGAAAGTGGGGGGGTAGAAACCTATTTTATATGGTCTCGTAAGAAGAGTCATGTTCTCTGGTTCCCCATCTAGGATGATTAGAGCTCGTGCATCTGTATCTCTTTTTGCTGGTAGATCTCCGTTGTTTATAAGCGTAAGACTGACTATCTTCAGGAAATAATAATAATCAGCACGACCATATGCATCATCTAAGAGTTTTAAGAGGTCCTTAATGTTATAACCATATGCATTATGTAAGAGGTTTAAGAGCTTATAGTAATAAATATATTCCTGGGAGATTATTTCATATGTGAATTCTGCATCCGCTATGGAAACGTCTGGTGATGTAAACCATAACTCTTTCTTATAAATAACTTTTTCTGGTGTTACTGTTTTTACAATTAGAATATAAGGACCTTCAGATAAGGGACATTCCCCCATACTAAGCTTAACAGTTTCGAAATTGTCAATTAATGCTCTTTTATCTATAAATTTAATATCCGTTTCCCCTTTTGGATTAGTAAGTATAAGTGCCAATTCATCCGCTGGTCCTCTTACGCTTACAGGTAAATACCCTAAACGCCCTATTGGTTCTGGCATGCTGTTCTCAAAATAGTACAAAGAGGAGTCTACAAGTAATTTTTCTTTTGTAACCTGAATCTCCGGCACTGTATGTTGATCTTCTTTCGCCTTAACATTAATATCTTCTATCCTGTCTTCATCAGTAAACCCAGAACCCAAGTCAATGCATGTATTCCAATTACCATCTGGCGTTTGGTAAGCACAGAAGAAGTGATAATCTCCCATCTTATTTAAAGTAAGAGTTCCTTGATAGTTATAAGGTTCAGATGGTTCAAGGGTGATGTTTTGTCTGTGGGTAAAATCTACAACTTGATTATTAGGGTCTCGGCCACCTACAGTCAATACACTAAAAGTAATAGGAATTGTATCTTTGTTAGTAATATTAAATTCTGCATTACTTGTATCTCCATAGTAGTAGGGAGGTGCAGGAGTTATTTTTAAAGGAGAAGTAATGGTTGGGGCAGCTTTAGAAATCTCAGTAGCCTGTTCTATTTTGGCAATGTGCCTTTCAATAAATCCTGTCCCATTCTTAGGATCAGTACTTGGATTAAACCAATCTGCTAGTATCTGCTTGTGGATTGGATCATCAGGATTTTTTTGAACTTCACCATCTTTATTAATAACTGTATAGCCAGGATAGTACCAAAATCCCGTTCTAGGATCTTTGCCAGTTTCATAACGTCCTTTTCTAATTCCAAAATGTAAATGGGGTGAACTTTTATGATCTTCCCATTTACCAGAAATATATCCAATAGGGCTGTCCATAGATACTGCTTTGCCAAGTTTAAGTTTAATTCCACCTTCTCCCGGCCTCTTCATATGATAATATACGCTACAAACATAATCTCCATCTGGATCATTATTAGATAATTTATGCTCTATAATCACGGTATAACCCAGGACTACATCTGCAAATTTAACTACTCCATCAGCCATAGGATAGACTGCATAGTTTTTTTTATCAGCATCTTCTCTTCCGACGTCCTCTCCAAGGTGATATCCATTCCACGTGCTATTCCATTTATTGAAGTCTTGCAATAAAGGTGACCAATCCCCGTCGAGCGGAAAACGAAAACTATTAGCTACGGGTACTTCTTGTGCACCTGCAATAATAATTGAGGCAAAAACAACTAATAAAGTAAGTACTAATAGGCCTTTCCCTTTCTTAAACATTTTAAGCCTCCTAATTGCTTATTTTCAAAGGACTGGGATCAATTAAAAATTTCAAAGCCTTAAACTAAGAAATCTAAATACATTATATCAATTTTTATATAATTATTTTTTGAAGATAATTATTTAAAAAAAGAGGTCACGCAAAAATCAAGGACTGCTATAAAGATCTTACAAAATTTCTTAAATTATTTATAAGTCTGTTAGTTAGAGCTATCGCAGGAAGTGAAAAGTCTAATCTGATGCTATTCTAATCTATCTTTTAAAGATAAAAATTGCACGCCCTAAACCAGAATAACCTTCGATAATTAGTTCCCAACCTTCCTTGCCACATTCATTTAAAATTTTTTCAATATCCTCTATTTCCCATGCCAAAGGGTCCATCATTTTACAAACTTTATATTGTATTGGTCTCGCAGCATAAGAAGGCATGGGATTTGATAATATTGGCAGAACAATATTCAGAGCCAATAAAACTACGATTATTATTAATAATGTCCTAATAAATAAGTCGCCCTTCATATTTTCTCCTCCTTTCTGTTATTTATTTTTTCATTATTTATTTAGAATATAAAAGATTTTTTTGTATATTATTTTTATTATTAGTTTACTACATTTTTATTAAAAATCCTTCTTTTTTAAAATTTATACATTATTAAAAATTATTATAAAGAACTTACAAAATTCCTCAAATCCTTTATAATTCACTATTACCGCAATTTTGCTCCTTAAAAATCACGCCTTACCCCCTATAATCGTTTCCTCGATCTGGTTAAGTATAGTAGGTATTTGATTATTGGTAAAATTTATAATTCCCGCTTATGATTACCTATGAAACTTAAAAATCGTTTGTTATACGCG
>JAHIPN010000079.1 GCA_018894595.1 bacterium | reverse complement strand
TATTGAGATATAGAAAAATTGAAAAAGACTAATTCTTTTAACTGCTGGTGGCGATTCAATAAGGTAAGTATATATTTTTGAAGTGTGAAAAAGAACCGTGTCCTGGTACATGATGTATATACTAATTGAATTAATACTATTATGATAAATAAAATGGAGGAGGTTAAAAATGGGTCGGAAAGAGGATGATGAAAAAGCGTACACTACATCTGAAGATATTGTTGGTAGATCTATTAGAAGAGGTACTAGAAAAGCAATAAAAGCATTAACTTTCGGAATATTAAGTGGAGATCCAGTGGAAGGTAGCTTAAAGAATTTAGCCCAGAATGCAATGGAAGAACTGCCAAAAGCTATTGAACGATCTAAGAAAAATAAAGATTAAAAAGAGCAATTCAGATTGGAGGATTAAATAGGGACGATAAATAGGTGTCTACTATTTGTGAGTGATTAAAAAATATCGAGCGAGAAGATAAAAAGTGTTATTGCAAGACTTGATCCCTTTTATTTTTGGAAAACTATGGAAATTTTAGATTTAAATGACTTATCTAAAGAAATTAAAAGTCTTTATGAAATTTTAAAAAATGGAACTAATCTTGCCTGTGTATTAATTGGAACAAATTTTTTAGATGTAAGCCTTCATGATATATTAACTCTTTCTTTGAAAAAAGGAAAAACCGCTAACCAGATTCTTAATCACAATAAAGGTTTTCTCAGTTCTTTTCGGAGTAGATCAGATTTATGTTACTGTATGGGTTTAATTGATAAGAAAATCTATCAAGATTTGATTAAAATTTCAGAAATAAGAAATGAAGTTGCTCATAGTCATATTCTGAATGTATTCCAAAATAAAAATATTTCAGAAAAATCTGATGACTTAACTTACTGGAAGATTTTTTACAATGATTATACTAAAAGATTATTTGAATCAAATTCAAATCAAGCAATAAGAAATAAATTTGTATTTTCTGTTGTCATTATAAGCCAAAAATTGCTTTTAAAAATCAGAGGAATTGAAAAAGATAAATTATCCTAAATTATATGTCTTAATAAATTAATATAAATTTATATTAAATTTTAATATTTTTTAATTTCCAGACAGACAGTAATTAAATCTTTTCATATATATCTTAAAAACAATTAGAACGTAAGTCAAGAGACCGTTGTAATAGTTAAATAATTAGATAACTTTTTCTAAATTTTTATACAATGATTAAACAAAAGAAATCAGAAGATATAGATAAAATAGATTTGATTGAAATGAGAGAAGTGGCAAAGGATTTACAGGATAATTGCTTTAAAGCGGATTAGACATTTTGTTAAAAATATTACATTAGGAGAATAATATGAGTAAAACTGTATTTATATTGGGAGCAGGTGCTTCATATAGTCATTCAAACAAAGAATTTCCGTTAATTAACGATATTTTTAAAGTTGCAAAAAAATTGCTTGTCACTTGCTTTTTAGCCGATATTAATACACTTAACCCAAATTATGAATGTGTAGAACTTTATATTAGAGAAAAATTTAATAAAAGTATGTTTGATATTAGACATAAGCTAAATATTGAGGATATTTTAACTAATCTTGAAATCGATATTGAAAAAACTAAAAGTAATGATTTACAAATTGTTAGAGATAGAGTTATTACAATAATTCTAGTTACATTTTTTAAACTTACAAGCAAGTCAGATTATTATAAAAAAAACAGTGAGTATTTTCTTTTCTTTAATAAATTAAATGATAATGATACGATTATTACATATAATTGGGATCTTCTATTAGATAATATACTAGGAAGGGAAAAAATAATTAGCAAAATTAAAAACTTGGGGCAAACTGAAGATGATATTTCAAGAAAGCAATATCTAAGAATGCTGAAATATTTATCGGCTTATAGGGATCTTTCTTGGGATAGAACAAGCGAACCTTATGATAAATATCAATCGAAAGGTTACTACCTTAAACTTCATGGATCTATAGATTGGTTATACTGCCCAAATGAAGATTGTGGATCATATTCAAAAGTATATCCTGTAAAAAAAATTATTGGTGAAGAATATTTTATTGCTGATTATAAATGTAGTGAATGTAGTTCAAGAATGAAACATCTAATAATCCCACCGGTTCTGAATAAAAATTATAGCAGTTTCCCCTTTATAAAGAAATTGTGGAATATTGCATTAGAGGAACTTAAATCAGCCGATGAATTGGTGATTTGGGGATACCAACTTCCACCAACAGATTTTTATAATAAGTGGTTATTTAGACAAAAAAGTGATAAATTAAAAAAAGTAATAATAATAAATCCAAAATGTTTAAGAAATGTTAGAAAGAGGAAAAATAAAAAACCAGTAGAAAACAATCAATTTTTAAAGCCGTTTTTAGATATATTCAAAGCGAGTAAAATTGTACCTGAAATAAGCTATTATGAAAATTATAATGACTATAGTAATAATATAAAATATTTAGATAAATATTGATAAATCTATTAACTAGCATTTTATTTTAGAATTATACATGGAGAATATTATGATTAATTCATCACTTCCAAAAGATTGGCGTGATTTACAGATACAGGTTGAAAAAATTATGAAGGAATCCGGGTTTATCGCTGATTCTGAAAAAGATATTAAAACTGTTCGTGGTATTGTAAATATTGATGTTTACGCAGAGGATACATCTCAAAGGCCGAAAACGATTTACTTATGTGAATGTAAATTTTGGCAAAAAGCGATTCCTAAATCAGTTGTACATTCCTTTCGCACTGTAGTGAATGATTTTGGTGCGAACTGGGGATTGATTATATCATCTCATGGTTTTCAATCAGGAACCTTTACTGCAGCTGCTAATAGCAATATTCGGTTACTCACGTGGAAAGAATTCCAAGAGCTTTTTTTAGAGCGTTGGTTCGAAAATTATATGCAAAAGCGTCTCAGTGAAGAAAATGAACCTCTTGTAGACTATACTGAACCATTTAATGCAAGAGTATTTCGAAAGGCAAATAAACTTGATAAGAAATCTCAACGACGTTTTGCCAAACTTAGAGAGAAGTATGTTGATTTGGCTTTTTTGGCTTTGGGTTTGTATTTGACATTGCCTTCAATTTTAAAAGAAGATATACCTTCACTTCCATTACGTAAATCAATAGAAAGTGATGAAGTACCTAATATTAAAAATGTGCCAGATATCTTACTTGATGCTGTTTCCTTTCGAGATTTGTTAAAAATATTTATTAGTGAAGATAGAAAAGCTTTAGCAGAGTTTGATGATGTATTTGGCGAAAGAGTTTAATTTAAAGTCGAATACTATTTAATAATTTAATTAAAGATAACAAAATTAAAATTCGTATATAATAAAATGTTTTTTTTGAGAAATTTCACCTAATAGTCTTATATATCAGAATACGAATATGATATTCTTAATTTCCCGTGCTTTTCTATAATCAAAACCTTTTAAATTATTTATTCAATATATTTTAAAGGAAGACAATAAAAAATATCAGCACAATTAAGTGTTTATCATTCTTTTTCAGGTACGCTTTTAAGGACATCTGAATACTTTACTAAATTATCTTTTAAAATAGAATCAGAAAATAAAAATAAAAAAGTGTCAGAAGAGATTAAAGCAAATAATAAATCTTATGTTACTGGAGCAATTATTTCATCAGTAGCATTCTTAGAGTCAATTATTAGTGAGCTATTTTGGAGTGCAGCAAAAAGCCCAACCGGTATTTCAAAGGAATTAAATGAAAATTTAATAAAGAGAATGGCAAAAATTTATAATGATTTTTTTAATACTTACAAAAACATGTCAACTTTAGATAAATATCAATATTCATTGTTATTAAATGGGCAAAACTTGTTCAATAGAGGTATAAATCCATTCCAGGATGTTAGCTTGGTAATCAAATTAAGGAATGCATTGGTTCATTTTAAGCCAGAAATGATAGATTCAGAAGAAAATAAACAAAAATTAGAAAAACTTTTACAAGGAAAATTTGAGTAATGTCCTTTTTACAATAAGCTTACTTACCTTTTTCTCCCACATAGGTGCTTAAGCTATGGGTGTGCAAAATGGGTAGTAATATCCTGTATACACTTTGTGAATGATTTTTATAAAAAAATAGGCGTAGATGAAGAATTCAAGGAAGACAATATTAATATTTGAATTGACTAGTTAGAAATAATTCTACTTATAATGTTAAGCATAGTTATACTTTTTAAAAATTATTACTTAACGTAGAAAGTCTTAATTTTCCGTGCTTTATTCTGCATATATGAATTCTGAGCTTATCCCATATTAGCACGCTTTCAGACACCAATCCGGGGAATTGGATAGAATTCGAATCCATTTTCTTTTTTGTGGCTTTTCACTGAAAGACTCGTTATTAAAAAGAAAGATTTTTAAATTGTTTATAGAATATTATTCGTAGTACTAATTAAACTTGAGGAATTAAAGAAAACTAAAGAATTTAAGTTAGTAAAAAATATTAGATAATTATTGTAATTTAGAAAATATTTCTATGGGGGCAAAGTTATATTATGGAGTGTGAAAAGAAATCAACAAAGTTTAAGTACGTAAAATCAACTTTTGAATATCTGACAATAGAAAAAATACCATATTGGATTTATTGGCCAATTATTGGTGTAATAACTTATATTATTTTCGAATTACTTATTTTTTATTTTAAAGAAAAACGTTTTTCTATAAGTCTATTATTTATGACTCTTGGAATTTATTATTGGCCAGCAGCATATATATATTTATCGAGAACATTTAATACTATTATGGGTGATTTATGTATGATATTTTGGCGAAATAAAGAAGACGCAGTTAAGTGGTATAATTATCATGCTAAAAGAATGTTTACTCTTAAAACAATGTACTCTAAAATCTTGCTTTTAATCTTTTTTGGATTATTAACATCTACTCTTTTATATTCAGGCCTTCCATTTACTAATAATAAAATGAATATAATATCACTTTTTGGATTTTTTTTAATAACTTTTATCGGGGCTAATGGAATTCCAATTGTGTTTTATAACTTTATTATCTTGCAAGATATAGTAAAACTTGAATCGAAAATTCCTTTTTTCATGTTTCAACATAGTGGTTTGGTAAAGCTAAAAAGATATTTATTTTCAGTAATTAGTATTACTACAATTGCATATTTTAGTCTAATTGTAGCATTTAGATATAGTCCCTACGGTCTTAGTTTTTTATATATGTCATGGGTAACTTTTCTTGCGATTTTCCCGTTTGGTTTGTTCTTTTGGACATTATTCAAATTCCATGAAATAATTTCAAAATCAAAACATGATCAAGTAAAATTAATAAATAATAAAATACAAATGCAATTAAAAGGGTTATTAAATGGTGATGAAAAATCCATTAATAATTTAATAAAATGTATGGATATACAACAAAGGATTTCCTCAATTAGTGAATGGCCAATAGATCTAAAAAGCATTATAACTCTAATAATAGCTCTTTTACCGTTACTTTTTCAATTATTCACACAAATAAAAATATAATTATTTTTTATAAATCTGCAATAAATAATATTTTTATACTATCATTGAGGTAGCCAATTTAAAGGTATTCAGTATCGGCTAAACCTGCTATAAAGGTTTTAATATTAAGGATTCAGATACGATATTCTTAATCTTCCGTGCTTTATTTTGTATATATGAATTCTGAGTTTATCCCATAAAAGCACGCTTTCAGACACCAACCCGGGGAGCCGGGTAGGATTCGAACTTTTTAAATATAAAGAGCATGGTTATTCTAGCTCAACGATTTGGTAACTTTTTCTAACTTTTCGTAAGGGACCTGATAAGTCCGGGTTCCCAATATCTTATAAGATGATTAGAATATAGCAGGAGGTAGAATATTTAGAGTATGCTAAATGCAAAGATCTGCCCTCTCGTTTATTCCGCATAACTTTAAAATTGTATCCTGTGTCCTCATCCATCACACAAGTTCAAGTTGTAAAATCTTATACATAAATAGTATAATAAAAAATAATTCGTTTTATCGCACTCAAGAAATAATCAAGAAAAAGAAAAAAAATAAAAATAAATTAAAATCTAAATGGACAAAGAGCGATGAGTGGAGATATCCGCATGGATAATCAGAAAATAAACAGAGGGCAAATAAAAGCAATCCGAGGAAGTGTGGTTGATGCTTTTTTCCCGCAGTTCCTTCCTAAGATTAATTACCAATTGAAATCCGGCGAAGCGATTATCGAGGTAACCCTTCATCTTGATGCCAATACGGTTAGAGGAATAGCCTTAACTCCTACCCAGGGGTTAAAAAGGGGAGATGAAATCATTGACGCAGGACATCCCTTGCAAGTGCCCGTGGGGTCCGGATTATTGGGGCGAATGTTTAATGTTTTTGGAGAACCGATTGATGGAGGAGATGTTTTAAGGCCTGAAAAATTAGTACCGATATATCAAAAATCTCTTCCTCTTGCCGAACGGGCTACGGCGACAGATAGTTATGAGACCGGAATAAAGGTGATTGACGTTCTAGCCCCTTTGGAAAAAGGCGGAAAAGCCGGATTATTTGGCGGTGCCGGTGTTGGCAAGACAGTTCTGATTATGGAGATGATTCACAATATGGCTTTGGAACATGAAGGGGTGAGCCTCTTTTGTGGGATAGGAGAGCGGTCCAGAGAAGGGGAAGAATTGTATCGGGAAATGAAAGAAACAGGCGTCCTGAAAAAGGCGGTTTTGATTTTTGCCCAGATGAACGAACAACCCGGTGCCCGGTTTAGAGTAGGACATGCTGCTTTAACCATGGCAGAATACTTCCGCGATGAAGTCAAGCAGGACGTTCTTTTGTTAATTGATAATATATTCCGCTTTGTTCAGGCCGGGGCTGAGGTTTCCGGTTTATTGGGCGAATTACCTTCACGGGTAGGGTATCAACCCACCATGGCAAGTGAGATTGCTGACCTTGAGGAAAGAATTTGTAATTCCCCCACCGGGTCCATCACCTCAATCCAGGCGGTGTATGTACCTGCTGATGATTTTACCGACCCGGCAGCAGTTCATACTTTTAGTCATCTTTCTGCTTCAGTGGTGCTTTCCCGACAGCGGGCCAGCCAGGGATTGTATCCGGCGGTGGACCCTTTAAAATCTGCCTCTAATATGCTGACACCGATGACTGTTGGTCAGAGGCATTACCAGATAGCCCGGGAGGTTAAACAGAATTTATCTGAATATGAGGAACTAAAGGATATTATAGCTATGCTGGGTTTGGAGGAATTATCCAAGGAAGACCAGAGAACGGTCAATCGTGCCCGGCGCTTGGAAAAGTTTTTAACCCAGCCCTTTGCTACCACAGAACAGTTTATCGGCAATAAGGGCCGCCGGGTTAGTTTACCCGAATCATTAGATGGATGTGAGAGAATCTTAAATGACGAATTTGCCAGCTATTCCGAGCAATCACTTTATATGATTGGCTCAATAGAAGAAGCTAAAGAAGAAGATAAAAATGATTGATTTAAAGATATTATTACCGGGAAAAACATTTTTAAAAAAGGAAGTCAAAAAAATTGTGGCGGAAGCAGAAAACGGATGGTTTTGCCTGCTACCCAAGCACGTTGATTTTACCACTTCCTTAACACCGGGGATTTTACTGCTAACTACACCTGAGGAGAAAGATGTTTTTTTGGCCATCGATGAAGGAATTCTGGTTAAATATGGAGAAAAAGTAATTATTTCGACCAGGAATGCCATAGAAGGAGAAGATTTGGGAGAACTGAAAAATCGGGTGGAAGAAATATTTATAAAAACAGATGAGAAAGAAAAAGATGCCCAAACTGCTTTAAGTAAATTAGAAGCAGATTTTGTCAGAAGTTTTTTGAATTTGGAGACTCATGGATAAATGGATAATCAGAATAAATCAAAAGATATAAAGCAAGGTTTTATCAAAAAAATCGAGAAAAAAGAAAAACGGAAATTAAGGGCCCGAGACAAGAAGTACCAGGCGGTCTGGTTCGGTATGGGTTTGTTTGGGGTGATTGGCTGGTCGGTGATGATACCTACTCTGATTGGCATTGCGGTTGGTATTTGGGCTGATAAGAGATGGCCGGGCCATATTTCCTGGACCTTGACTTTTCTCTTTGCGGGGATTATTCTTGGCTGTTTAAATGCCTGGTACTGGGTAGAGAAAGAAAGAAAAGAAATTGAAGAGGAAAATAAAGAATGAGTCTTAATATTTACAGCTTATTATATTTATTAATTGGCCTGGGATTAGGACTATTTTATTTTGGCGGTTTATGGCTGACTATTAAAAATATGAATCAGGTTCGTTCACCGATTATATTAACCCTGGGAAGTTATATTTTAAGAATAGCTGCCGTTTTTTTGGTATTAATCTATGTTGCCCGTCAGGGTGAATGGGGAAATATTTTAATCCTGTTGGTCGGATTTATCGCGAGTCGTATTTTTTTAAGTAGAATGATAGGAAAACAAAAAAAAGGTTAAAGTAATCATATTTGAATAGGGGATAGGGAATTAAAAATGGAAATAAGTCCGGATGCAATCATTTATTTTAAGTGGAATGGAATCCAGATCAATGCCACTATTATTTTTACCTGGGCGGTAATGGTTTTATTAATTTTTATCAGCTGGCTGGCGACGAAAAATTTGACCATTGGGCCTAAAATATCCCGCTGGCAAAATTTTTTAGAGGTGATTGTCGGCTACATGCGGCAACAGGTGAAAGAAATTACCCAGCAGAATCCGGACCCTTTTATTCCTTTTTTAGGAACCCTATTTTTATTTATTTCAGTATCCAATCTGCTGGCTATTATCCCCGGTTATCAACCTCCGACCGGTTCATTGTCCACTACCAGTGCGCTGGCCATTTGCGTTTTTTTTGCCATCCCTATTTTCGGCATTGCCAAAAGGGGAGGGATGGCTTATTTTAAACATTATTTGGAACCTTCTATCTTCATGGCGCCTTTTAATGTGATTGGCGATTTTTCCCGTACGCTGGCCCTGGCGGTCCGATTATTTGGGAATGTGATGAGCGGCACATT
>JAHIPN010000078.1 GCA_018894595.1 bacterium | reverse complement strand
ACATTCCCATAGTTTATAATACCAGTGGTTATGAAGAAGTAAAAACTTTAAAATTACTTGCTGGCATTGTGGATATATATTTACCTGATGCCAGATATGCTGATGATGAGATTGCCAGAAAATATTCATCTGCCCCTGATTATTTTGAAATAATGAAGAAAGCATTAAAGGAGATGCACCGACAGGTGGGGGATCTGTCATTGAATAAGATGGGGGTAGCTCATTCAGGTTTAATTGTGCGGCACTTAGTTTTGCCCGAGGGTTTAAGCGGCACTAAAAAGATTATGCATTTTATTGCCCGGGAGATTTCTCCTCATACCTATATAAGTATGATGGCACAATATTTTCCGGCTTACCAGGCTGGCCAATTTCCTCCTTTATCCAGAAGGATAAATAGGAAAGAATACAGGGAGGCATTACAGGCTTTTAAGGAAGAGGGATTGGAAAACGGATGGTTTCAAAAAGATATATAAAAATTAATTAGATCAAAGATTAATTTTTTTTAGATTCCCGCTTTCGCGGGAATGACATATATTTATTAAGAGAAAGAGAAGAAGTAAATATGAAAGGTATTCAAGCAGAAATATATTTATTAATAATAGTAATTATTTGGGGGTCTACCTTTGCTATAATAAAAGGGGTAATTGACCAAATTCCAACCTTTACTTTTTTAGCTTACCGCTTCTTATTAGCAGCCCTTATTTTATATTTAATATTCTGGAAAAGAATAAAAGAAAATATTGATAAGACAACTCTCAAGAAGGGGTCCTTAATTGGTATTTTTCTCTTTATGGGCTATGCTTTTCAGACTGTAGGTTTAAAATATACCACAGCTACTAAAGCTGGATTTATTACCGGTTTATCTGTAGTTTTGGTCCCCATTATTTCCCATTTTTTTATCAGAGAAAAAATTAATCGAAATTCAGTTGTAGGAGTAATTTTAGCATTCATCGGATTATGGTTTTTAAATTATAGCAGCAGCTTTAGTTTTAATTTAGGAGATTTTTTAGTTTTGCTATGTGCAGTATCATTTGCCCTGCACATTATATCGGTGGGCTTATATACTAAAAAGGTGGATTATGTTCCCTTAGTCATTGTTCAATTAGCTACAGTCTTTGTATTATGTTTACTGATAGCCATAATTTTTGAAAGACCAGCACTTAATTTATCTTACTCTTTTAATATATGGTGGGCAATTATATTGACTGGAGTATTTGCTACAGCTCTGGCTTTCTATATGCAGAATAGATTTCAAAGGCATTCTACAGCCACCAAAACGGCGATTATATTTTCCGGGGAGCCGATATTTGCAGCGGTCTTTGCCTACCTTCTCTTGGGAGAGAAGGTAGGCCTTATCGCCTGGGCAGGAGGATTACTGATAATCTTTGGCATGATTGTATCTCAAAGCAAATTTAAATCAATGTCTAATTAATTATATTATTAAAAAAATCATTTAACGATTTGAATTTTTTTGAGATCCTGATGGTTAAATATAGTTTATTATTTTTCTTCTTCTATCATTATCTTAACTTCTTCAGATTTTTTAGGAATAGTTTTAGGGAAATCTCCATTATTTTCATAGACTTTTTCCCAGAAAGGCTTACTAAGTTTTTCATATTCTTTAGAGTATTTATCCAGGTGTTCCCTACATTCAGTTAATATCGTCTCGGCATTTTCATGAGTGGGGTAAGGTTGACATTCTTTACAAATTTCCCTTAAGATTTCAGGATGATCAATAATCATACAGGGCATCATTAAGTTTTTACTATAAGGCTGTCGAGCTCTTATTGTCTTAAACAAAGGAGAATTCAATGCTTCCTTTAAAGAGGAATTTTTTATATTGTGAGTAGCGAAGTGGGTAAATACACAGGGCTCGATATCCCCTTTTACATTTATATGAAAGTAGTGGCGTCCCCCAGCAATACATCCTCCTACATGCATACCATCATTCCAGAAATCTCCAATGAAGACAGGATACTTGTTTCTGAGGTAATTGACTCTTCTCCAGCCGTAGAGCCTTTGTTCCGGAGTCTGCATTAAATTCACATCAGGTTTGCTGCCAATAGGGATATAAGTAAAATACCAACCGAAAATGCATCCTTTATCGGTCAGCAATTTCATAAGTTCATCACTGTATATCACTTCAGTATTGTATTTAGTTGGGGTAGCAGAAAAACCAAAAATTACTCCTGCTTCCCGGAGATTATCCATGGTTTGCATTATCTTTTTCCATACTCCTTTACCTCGCCGGGCATCAGTCTCTTCTTCAAATCCTTCCACACTGATGGCGGGTGCAATATTTCCTAATTCTTGTAGTTTAAGAGTCATATCTTTATCGATAAGTGTTCCATTAGTATAAGCCATGAAAGCTGCATCATTATGTTTTTTATAAATATCCAGCATATCTTCTCTTATAAAGGGTTCACCGCCAGATATGGTAAAGAAATTGGTACCCAATTCTTTTGCCTCGGTTATAACTTTGTCGACTAATTCGATAGGCAGGTCGTCTTTTTTGGAATAATCTCCGGCATAACAACCAGTACATTTAATATTACACCTCATGGTAGGGCTGATGACTATAGTAGCAGGGGTGGGAATATTTAGTTTCTTTTCTACAACCTCTCTTCTCTTAGGGCCAAGTAACAGATGGTTTACTATAAAATTTAAGACCATTCGATCTCGATAGTTAGGATGGATTTCTTTTAATACTTTTTGAGCCAAGAAATATGCCGGGGCTTTATCTTGAAATGATTTTCTTACTT
>JAHIPN010000077.1 GCA_018894595.1 bacterium | reverse complement strand
TTTTGCGGCATATTACAATTTTCCTCTTTATTTATACGCCGAAGACGGCTCACGCATCCCAAATCTCAAAAAAGAAATAGTTGATGAAATAGAAAAAATTGTCGGCAAAGTTTCACCCGAAGATATTTTTGATTATATCTACGCCGTTCTGCATTCTCCAAATTATCGCGAAAAATATAAAGAATTTTTGAAAATTGATTTTCCGCGTGTGCCCTATCCGAAAGATACAAAAACTTTCAAAAAACTGGTCGCGCTCGGTGCTGAATTGCGCTCTTTACATCTCTTCGAATCGCCAAAGGTAAATCAATTCATCACCACTTATCCCATCGCTGGTTCTGATACCGTTGAAAAATTAGCTTATAAAAGCGGAAAAGTATTTATCAACCCCGAGCAATACTTCGGCAATGTTCCCGAAGTAGCATGGAATTTTTATATCGGTGGTTATCAACCAGCACAGAAGTGGCTAAAAGACCGCAAGGGGCGTGCTTTGACCAATACAGATATCGAGCACTATCAGAAAATAATTGTAGCGCTGGCGGAAACTAATAGAATTATGAAAGAAATAGATAGTAGTATTTAATTATGAGAAAGCATTTAGATATAAATAAATCATCACAAACAGAAGTTGAAAAATATCTCAAACTCTATGATTCTCTTGAAAATTACACCTTGCAAGAAAGTAGTTTGAGAAAATTATTTACAAAAACATACCCACTCAACAACGATCTTTAATAAATAGAGATATATCCCATTTTCTTAGACAATTAATATTTTACTTTTAAATTAGATAAATAGGGAAGGTGTGCCAAGTCAATAATTTGGTAACTTTTCTAATTTTTCGTATGTGAAATTGTGAAGCTTGACCCCAGAAGTATCATTATGTAATATTTTAGAAAGAGGTAAAACAATATGGCAAATTTATTTTGGAAAACCAAACAAGAAACTAAAAGTCTTTTATCAACACCATTTAAGACTGAAGAAGAATTTGAAAAAATTATTTATAATACACCTGAGATATTAGAAGATATATTTTTAATTAAAAGACAAGTAAGGGGAGGGAATAAATCTGGAATCCCGGATATAGTAGGAATAGATAATGACGGAAATATTTGCATTATTGAGATGAAAAATGTAACTGTTGATGCCTCCATCATTCCCCAAGTTCTCCAGTATGCTTTTTGGGCAGAAACAAATCCTGATTCAATAAAATCTCTCTGGCTGGAGTATGAAAATAAACCTGATGAATTGTCGATTAGTTGGGATGATTTTCAAGTGCGGATCATCATCATTGCCCCGAGTATATTAAAATCAACTTTAGATATTGTTGAAAAAATTAATTATCCTGTTGATTTGATTGAAATAAAAAGATGGGTAGAAGAGGATAATCAATTAATATTGGTAAATAAATTAGAAGAAGAGAAGAGAATTAAACCGAAAACTGTAAGTGGATTACAAGTATATGATGAAGAATTTTATAAAAAGGAATTTAACAAAAATAGTGCAAAGGAATTTATGAAATACATAAAGGAAACTGAATCCATTATCAAAGAAAGAGGTTGGTCTTTGGAAACTAAATATAATAAACATTATTGTAGTTTTAAAGCAGGATTTTTCATTGCTTTTGGAATAAAGTGGATTGGTTCAAAAACTTTTGCCTTCTTCTTTAAACTTGATGAAAAACAAGCAAATAGTATGCCGATTAAAATGACGAAATATGAAAAACACTGGAAGGAAGCGGCTTATTACATTAAACCCGGGAAAACCAAAACTAAAGATTTTTTACCGTTATTTGAAATGGCTTACAAAAAATTAACTGGAAAGTAAATTAAAAATAAGAGAAAGAGGGTCTCAACATTGACATTAGATAAATCGGGAAGGTGTGCCAAGTCAATAATCCGGTAACTTTTAATGGAAAACCTATAGGATCTGAGGAGTTTCTTAACCAGATGTTTGAAGCTTTAGATGTTAATATATCGATAGAAGTCTTAAAGGAAGACCTCGTAAAAGGGAAGGCTATACCATAGAAAAATAGTATGTGTAACTAATTTAATTATTATCCTAGTAATAAATAAGTGATTATAAATAATCGGTGCAGCGATCTTTAAAAAGCGTTATACTTAAGGCTCCCAAGCTTAACATAAGTTGGATAAAATAATAATAAGGTGGAATAAAAGATGAATAAATCTTTTCCAAAGGGTTCTATTTGGCGTAAATGTGATTTACATATTCAACCAATTAAACAAGAGTGGCTTTCATCAGTTAATAATGATAATACAAAAAATAAGATTAAAAACAGTGTTAACGATTTTTTAAAAGTAGTAAAAAATAAATCTATTGAAGTCATTGCAATAACAGATCATAACTGCGGCCAAGCAATTGATTGCGCTATCAGTAATTCATATAATATTAAAGTTATCCCAGGTGTTGAATTAGATGCAAAAGAAGGATGGCACCTATTAATGTTATTTTCTCCTGAATACAAAGAAAGGTTAGGAAAAAATGAGTGGTCTGAAGTTATTGAAGTATTTCTACTTAATGTATGTAAAATTGAGTCTCCTTTTTTCAATCTTGATAATACTATAAAGAAAGTTGAAATAACTACAAAAGATTTAATAAAAAAAGTATGGAACGAAAATATTGGATTGCCAATATTTGCACACTGTTGCTCTGATGACGGTTTTTTTAAAAGGGCAGACAACCAATCGAGGAAAGAAATATTAAATTTATTTTTTGAATCAAAGGCATTTTTCTGTTTTGAAATAAAAAATAAAATAAATCAAATTAAAGAAATAAAAACAAAAATTAAAGATTTATCAAGACATAAATTACCTATTCCTATAATATCATCATCAGATGCAAGCAATGCAGGCAATGTCGGTTCCTGCAGTACTTGGATAAAAGCAGACCCAAACTATGAAGGACTTAAACAAATTATTTATGAGCCAGATTTAAGAGTAAAAATACAAACAGAAAATCCAACAGAATCTGAAACATATTCAATGATTGATTATTTGAAAATAAAACTGCCAGATAAAGTTGAAATAAAAGATGAATCTGGTGAAATATCTGATTTTTGCCTAAATGGGTCATTTGAAATAGAATTTTCAAACAATTTGACTTGTATAATCGGTGGACGTGGCACTGGCAAAAGCACTTTAATACATCTTATTTATAATAAGTGGGCACCACGAAGCCTTGATAAGTTACATAGTATAAACTCACCATTGAATAATTTGATATTTTCACCTCAGACACTTAAAAAAATTAACGAATTTACGAACTGCGAAGTGCCTAACCAGGTGGAATTTTTCTTCCAAAATGAGATTGAAGAGAGTGCTAAAAATATCAAATCAATGTCGAAGTTGATAAGTCATAGATTGTATAACTTATCCTCATTGGATAATAAAAATAGTTTACAAAAATTAGAAGAGAAATGGGAAATATCTAAAGATGAGATTAACAATTTAATTAACGCATATGATAATATCGCCGAAATTGACACTACCATCTATAGTATTCGTGAAAATATCAGAATATTAAAAAAGCAAATTGGCATAATTAAATCAGATAAATATCAAAACTTTCAGAGAAAAATCAAAGAACTTACAGAAAAAATGGCTGATTTTAGCCAGTATCAACAGGAGAATGAAAATTTATGTAAAGAAATTGGCTTGCTGATTGATTTGATGGATCAATATAATTGGTCTGATACTCAGGGTAGACATGCCTTAATAAACTTAAAAAAGTCATTAAACAGATACCGTAATATTTTACAAAAAAAATTAAAGGAAATAGGAGAAGTTTATAATATCAATAAATTCCCGCAGAAATTATCTGATTTAAAAAGAGAACTTAAGGAATACTTAAGTAAACGTGGATTGTCTGCAGAAAATATAGAAGAGCTTGCTGATGCTAATTTAAAAATAAAAGAATTTGAAAAACAAGTTCAAAAATCGAAGTTAGAGAAAAAGCCATATGAGAAAATATTTAAAAGGAAAGATGAAATTATTAAAGGTATTAAAACTTGTTATTTGAGTTATTATGAAAGATTTACACAAGTAACGGTTGTTTTGGGAGAAAAATTAGCTGGGCTATCTATATCCGATAAAAAAATACAATTTCAATTAAAAAAAGACCATTCGGTTCTTATATCTAAAGTCGTTGATTTTGTGAAAGAACGTTTTAAAGATACAACAATTTTGAGATCAGATTTTATTGAAAATGTTATTTTTAAAGATGCGGATATAGAAAGTTATGCCATTAATAAGGAAAATATTAGAACTTTTGTTAATTCTACTACGAATTCTGAAAAACATAGATTATTAATTCAAGAATTAATTAATGATAATATATTTTTAGAAAAGCTATATCTTAGGTTATTAAAATATTTTTACAATATTAACAATATACAAATTTTTACTAAACTGGGAACTAAATTTCTAAAAAATACTTCATTTGGTGAAAGATGTGGAATAGTAATAGCGATAGTTTTAGTTGCTGGAACAAATCCAATAGTTATTGATCAACCTGAAGATCATTTGGATGGCAAATATATTTCTGATGTTTTAGTTCCGCTTATTAGGAAACAAAAAACTAATCGTCAAATTATCTTAATTACTCGTGATGCTAATATTGTAATTGGAAGTGACGCAGAGCTCATTCATATATTAGAAATAGAAAACGAAAAGACAGAATTCTATCCCGCCACAATAGAAAATAAAACATATAGAGATAAGTATATTTGGATATTGGATGGTGGTGAAAAAGCATTTTTAAAACGTGAACGGAGATATAATATTATAACTTACTAATAAATTATTCTATTTAGTGACACGAGTTTAGTTGTTATCTAAAAATTTAGATACCAGCATTAACAAGTTATTTTGAATGTGGATATTTTGTTGAAAAACAATCTTACAGCAGAAGAAACTAAACCTTGTAACAGACAATAAAAATATAGACGAGGAAGCGGGGTTCACAAGTTCACAAAAACACAAAAAATATAATTGGGAATAAATAGGGAAGGTGTTCCAGGTCAATAATTCGGTAACTTTTAGCGGAGGAAGCGCCAAGAAGTTTTATATTTCTTACAGGGTGAAAGTCCTTGTTGGGTAAGGTCTAGCCAACCACCCATACCGAGTGTTGCATTGAAATGGGTAACCATTAGATGAAGCGTACACAGGGAAACAGATAGGCCATAAGGAAGACCGTACTTCCTGAAGTGAATTATACAGCCTCGTAAATAAAGATTAATGCAGATGGCGACGTCGTTTTCGCAACGGAAGCCTATACAAAAGAATC
>JAHIPN010000076.1 GCA_018894595.1 bacterium | reverse complement strand
GTCTCAATTTTCGAAAAATCGGCAATTACGACGTTTTTTTTAGCCTTTTTTGGCTTCCCCGAAACTCTGTAACCCTTACAGGAAGCCATTTTTGGATTTCGAGAAGGCAAAAATAGGTCAAAAAACACTCATTTTCCGAGGGTAAAAGTATAGGTTAAGGCAAAATAGGCGCTTAAAAGGCCTTAAAATGGCTTATTTTAGATGTGGTTGGAAAGCCTTATTTTATAAGGCTTTGAGGAGGTTTCTCTCAAAAAGAAGGATTTTTAAATTTTTTGTCGAATTTAAAAATATATAAAGAAAAAATAAAAAAGGAGGAATAAAAAAATGAGAGGGACAGGTAAGAAATTTATCATTGTACTGTTAGTAGGTTTATTTTTATTTGGAATAGGACAGGTAATCTGGGCAGAAAAATGGGAGCCCTACCAGTTTAAAGGAAATGAGTATTTTGAATTTAAAATTTTATTAGAAGAAGATGAGGAGACAAAGGAATCTATCTATATTCTGGATATCAAAGAAAATAGTGAAAAATCGGCAAGCGGCGAGGAAGTTTATGAAGTTAGTTATACTACCAAAGGAACCTTGACCAAAGACGAATTAGGCCCAGAGACGGCTTTTGGCTTAATGGGTAGTTACGGAATATCCTTGAATATGCTGGTGATTAATCCTGCCTATGGTTTTTTCTTCAGTCAGATGGATTTAAAAGTAGGAGAAAAGATGAATTTCTTTGGAGCAGGTATAATAAAGGTAATAGGAAAAGAAAAAATTGCGGGAAGAGAAGGATTTGTCTGCCAGCTCTTTCAGGCTGATGAAGAGGAAAAAATGATAGCCGAATGGGTTATTGACCCGGACTTAGCCCTTCCTCTTAGGAGTAAGATATTTGAGGATAATGAATTACAAGGTCAAATTGAGCTTGTGAAATATATACAGTATTAGAAAAGGTGTGCTAAGTTAATAATTCGATAACTTTTAGCGGAGAACTTGTGGGGCATGAGGAGTTTCTTAATAGGATGTGTTGTCACTATTTTAATTAATAATTGAAGAAAAATATTAATTTAAGCAATCAATAACAATTTTTTCATGTAGGGGGTTTAGAATTGTTAATTATATCGGATGAAGTTAAAAAGGTTTATCCGGAAGCATTAATGGGTATACTGGTAATGAAAAATGTATGTAATCCCAAAAAACATGAAGAGCTTGATAGATGCAAACTCGAACTTGAAAATAGCTTAAGGAAAAATTTTAGCGGATTAGATAGAGCTGATTTAAAAAATATAGAACCGCTCAAGACTTATAATGATTATTACAAAAGATTTAAGAAAACATACCACGTATTGTTGCAATTGGATTCCATTGTTTTTAAGAATAAATCAATCCCTAAGGTTGCATCATTGGTGGAAGTAATGTTTATGGCTGAATTAAAGAACCTGTTATTGACAGCAGGGCATGATTTGGATGCCATAGATTTGCCTATTAAACTTGATGTTTCAAACGGTGGAGAAAAATATACCCAAATAAGCGGTCAGGAAAAAGAGTTGATTTATAATGACATGATGGTATCTGACTCAAAAGGAATAATCTCCAGTATAATATATGGACCGGACAAACGTACACAGATAAAACCTAATACTCAGAAAGTCTTATTCGTTGTATATGCGCCACCGGGAATAGAAAAGTCTAAAGTATTTCAACATCTTCAAGATATTCAAAACTATGTACATTTTATTGCCCCGGAGGGTGAAGTCGAATTGCTGAAAGTATATGAAGACAAGGACTGAAATAAATAGTGAAGGTGTGCCAAGTCAATAATCTGGTAACTTTTAGAGGAAAACCTGTGGGATCTGTGGAGTTTCTTAACCGGATGGTTGAGGCTTTAGGTATTATTATAGATAGGTGTCCCAAAGGAAGACCTTGTAAAAGAGAAAAATAAACCATAGAAAAAATAGGATGTATCCCTGTTTTTTCAAGTTGACTAAAAAGTGAGGGAGGAAAAATAAAAATGAAAAGACTGACTCGAAATCATTCAATCTTTGCCATGGATAAACAGAATCAGCCAGTGCTGTACGTCGATTCGGGTGAGAGGTTTATAGTTGAGACAGAGGATTGCTTTAGTCATCAGATTGTAGAACCTGATGATGTTCTTAATGATAACTTTGATTATTCACGGGTTAATCCTGCTACTGGACCGATTTTTGTTAATGGATGCCAACCAGGCAATACATTAAAGGTTGCGATACATAAAATAGAAGTTGAATCTCGAGGAGTTGTTGAGGTATTTCCCGGATGGGGCCCATTGGGAAATAAGGTAGAGAAAGCTGAGACAAAAATTGTCTCCATTTCCGAAGGTGGGGTAAATTTTGGTAAATATTTATTACCACTCCATCCAATGGTCGGTGTAATAGGAGTGGCTCCCGCTGGAGAAGCTGTTTTATGTGTGAGTCCAGGACCGCATGGTGGTAATCTAGATACGCTAAACATAGCAGAGGGAGCAGAAATATATTTACCGGTTTTTGTCAGTGGTGCAAAACTTGCATTAGGGGACGTCCATGCAATAATGGGAGATGGTGAAATTTGTGGAACCGGAGTGGAAATCAGGGCAGAAGTGGAAATGAAAGTAGAAATTTGTGAAAATTGGCAGCTTTCTAATCCGATTGTTAAGACCAAAGAGAGTTATTTCTTTATTGGCAGTGGTAAGACAATTGAAGAAGCGATACAAATTGCCGCTGAAGAATCTGTAAAATTTATTCAGGAAAGAAATAATATTTCCTGGACAGAAGCGTACATGATGGCAAGTATTGCCACAGACCTTTTGTTCAGCCAAGTCGTGAACCCGCTAAAGACGGTTAGAATACGTATCCCAAGAAAGATAATAGATGAGGGAGTCTAGATAAATAGGTGTCCCTATATTTTCAAAAATTATTCCCATGATTGATAATCCTCTTCAAAATAAGTATCGTGAAAAAATTAATAATGTATGGACGGAGAAACGAGCCGATGAAATATTTATTGATTTTTATAATAATCTGAAAATGGGAAGCAATCGGGAAAATCTAAATTATATCTTTGATAAATTATTGGAAAATAATATTCAACATTTAAGTAAAATAAGAATATTTGATATTCTTTGGTGGTCATACCTAAAAGCTGAAGATCTAAAGTTAAGAGAAAATATTAATTGGTCCACAATAAAATGATATGACGCATATTGCGGCTAATAGCGGATAAAAGGGAATCATATTTAAATAGAGATGTAAAATGAAAAATAAAGAAGATAGTAACTATGATTTTATAGCAAGCTTTTATGATATAATTATCGGACCATTCTTAAAACATATAAGAAAGCAAGTTGTAGAGATTACTCACGTTGAAGAGCATGATTCTGTATTAGAAGTAGCCTCAGGAACAGGGGAACAGGCTATAATATTTACAAGAAGAGGTACTACTGTAACTGGGCTAGATATCTCTGATGCTATGCTTAAAATAGCAAGACAAAAAATAATAGACCATAAAGGATCATTAAATTTTATACAAGGTGATGCTACAAATCTAAAATTTGAAGATAATAAGTTTGATCTTTCCACTATTACTCTTGCTCTACATGAAATGGATCCTTCTGTTCGTACTCAAGTAGTTGACGAAATGATTCGAGTTACAAAAGACGATGGAAGAATTGTAATCGTTGATTACACAATCCCTAGATCAAACAATATTATGAGTTCTATATATAGAGTGGTCATAAAAATAATTGAAAGAATTGCGGGAGGCGAACATTATAAAAATTATAGAGACTTCATGAAAAAAGGAGGTCTTTATGGTTTAATTAAGAAACATAATCTTCAAATTCAAGAAGAGCGAATTGCTTATGGAGATAATATAGGGATACTAAAGCTTACAAAAAGTCTTAAAAGTTATTAAGTTATAGTAAGAGATATCCGCAATATTGCGGATATTATGCTATTTATGCGACATCCTCGGGGTCACAAAAATTTAGAAAGGAAGATAAACTATTTATCAAACATTATTCTTATGACTAAAAAACTAGTTAAAAAATATTATGCAGAATATGGCATAAAAGAATGGAAAAGGTTAGCTAGAGATCCATACCATCGATTAGAATTTGATACAACTATGTATTTTCTTAAAAAGCATCTTCCAAAGAAAAGTTTAATTTTAGATGCTGGTGGAGGTCATGGAAGATATACAATTAAACTAGCGAAAATGGGATACGACATTGTTTTGCTAGATTTGACTCAAGAATTATTAGAAATTGCAAAAAGACGAATCAAAAAAGAAAAAGTTCAAAACAAAGTGAAACAAAT
>JAHIPN010000075.1 GCA_018894595.1 bacterium | reverse complement strand
CATGCTCAACCAAATGCCTGTGCCGATTGTGGTCCGCAGGTATCTCTTTACCAAAATAAAAAAAAGTTAGAGGATATTGACCCTATAGAAGAGGCTGTTAAACTCTTAAAAAAGGGGAAAATTGTTGCAATTAAGGGGTTGGGAGGTTTTCACCTGGCCTGTGATGCAGCCAATAATAAAGCAGTTGCAAGATTACGACGGATAAAAAATAGAGAAACGAAACCCTTTGCCCTGATGTCTCCTGATTTAGAAAAGATTAATCAATATTGCGAAGTTAATAAAAAAGAAGAAGAATGGTTAATAAATAAGTCCCGCCCCATCGTCCTCTTAAAGAAAAAGAAAAACAATTTAATTTCTCCTTTAGTGGCTCCAAATAATAATTATTTGGGAGTAATGTTACCTTACACCCCCCTTCATTATCTATTATTAAAAGATAATTTTACTGCTTTAATAATGACCAGTGGCAATATCACTGATCAACCAATAATTGGTGATAATCTGGAAGCCTTAGAGAAGTTAGACGGGTTAGTTGATTTTTTTCTTTCCTATAATAGAGATATATTTAACCGCTGTGATGACTCTGTATTAAAGATTATAAATAGTGATAATGTGTTTTTTCGAAGATCAAGAGGATTTGTGCCCCACCCTATTATTCTTGATTTTAAATTAAAGGAAGTATTGGCTTTGGGTGGGGAATTAAAAAATACTATTAGTTTTTCTAAAGAAAATTACATTTTTCTCAGTCAATATTTGGGGGATTTAAAGAGTGTAGAAACTTTGGAATTTTTTAAAGAGTCTATAACAAGTTTTAAAGAAATGTTTAAAGTAAAGCCTGAAATTATTGCCTGCGACCTTCACCCCGATTACCTCTCTACCCAATATGCAGAGGAAATAAAAGTTAAAGAGGGATTAAAAATAGTAAAAGTTCAGCATCATCATGCCCACATAGTAAGTTGTATGGCCGAAAATAATGTTAAGGAAAAAGTAATTGGGGTGGCTTATGATGGAACCGGTTATGGAGACGATGGTAATATATGGGGAGGAGAATTTTTACTGTGTGATCTTAAAAAATATTTTCGAGTAGGCCACTTAAAATATTATCCCTTGCCCGGGGGAGATAAGGCTATTGTAGAGCCCTGGAGGATGGCTTATAGTTATTTATATTCTATCTATGGCCCCAGGGCTAAAAAAATTGATATAGATTTTAACCATAGAATGGATTATGATAAATTATCTATTATTGAAAAGATGATCGATAAAAATATAAATTCTCCGCTTACTTCCAGTTGTGGACGTCTCTTTGACGCAGCATCCTCGTTAATTGGGATAAGAGATGAGATAAGTTATGAGGGACAGGCAGCTATGGAATTAGAATCGTTTTGTGCATCTGGGATAAAAGAGAGATATAATTTCTGTATCTGCAAAGAAGGAGAGGAATTTATTATTGACCCTCAAGAAATTTTTATAGATATAATTAAAGATCTTAAAAAGAGGTTAAACAAAAAGGTAATGGCTGCCAAATTTCACAATACCGTAGCTGAGTTTACGGTAGATTTATGTGGTAAAATAAAAGAAGATACCGGAATTAATGAAATTGCTTTAAGTGGCGGCGTATTTCAAAATCGTTATCTAACAGAAAAAATTATTTTTCTATTGGAAAAGGATGATTTTCAGGTATATACCCAGAGAAAAGTTCCCCCCAATGATGGGGGCATATCTCTTGGACAGGCAGTTGTAGCGGGAAGTTAAGAACGAGTATATAGTATATCGTATATCGTGAAGAAGAAGTCAGGAGCCAGAAGATTATTAGCGGATGGTGTTTAGGAGGTAGGGGTTCGATTCATCGAACCCGTTTCGGGTCGGATAAATCCGACCCCTACAACAAATTCAGGGTTCGCTATGACAGAAAACCTAATAGATTAATAACTGATGATTTAAAATCTAAAAACCGAAAACTAATAACTAAAAACTTGTATTTAATCTAACGACTATCTAATCGGTAAATCGGCAAATCGGTCAATCGGTCAATTGGGCAATTGGTCAATTGGTCAATTAAATTATAACCCGCATTTATAGGAGGAAAAAAGAATGTGTTTAGCAATACCAGGGAAAGTTAAAAAAATATTTGATGACCATACAGCGGAAATAGAAATCGGGGGAATTGTTAAGAATGCAAGTTTAGATTTAATTCCTCAAGTTGCAGTGGGCGATTACGTGCTCTTACATGCTGGTTTTGCCATTGAAGTTATTGACCAAGAAAAAGCTTTGGAAATAT
>JAHIPN010000074.1 GCA_018894595.1 bacterium | reverse complement strand
TAATCTAACATTTTCAGTTGCAATATTTCCCTTAAAAGTTCTGAACGTGTCCAATAGGGGGAGCTCGTCAATTTCCAGCCCTTTGGCAATCAAGCTGAAGGGCTTTTTATTTTTATAAATATTTTTTAAAAAAAGATGGATTTTTAAATAGATGTCGAATATAATAAAAAAAGATCAGTACTAGTTTTTTAATCCCCATCAGGTCGAGATGTGGAAAGATTACTTATGAAATACCTACAAGCTCATAGGTAGTTAGTATAAGGGACTATTTAAAACTGAAATTTTGAGTAAAAGCAATTGCTTAACAGTTAATTTTTTTATAAGAAAAAGGAGGAATAAAAAATGAATTCAGAAAAAAAGACCGATAAAACGGATCTGAAAGTTTTATTTTCAACATTATGGATAGTTGTAATGTTTAATATGATTTTTGCGGATATTCTTACATTATGTATTCCTGAGCTCCTACAGGAGATATTAACAGGATCAACGCCGGTTCAAATCACTCAAGAACTTATGTTGGGAATGGCAATAATAATAGAGATTCCGATTGCTATGATTTTCCTGTCCCGGGTATTGAAGTACAGAGCAAATCGCTGGGCAAATATCATCGCAGGTGCAATAACTATTTTGTTTGTTGTAGTTGGTGGGTCGCTAGTTCTTCATTATATATTTTTTGCAGCTATAGAAGTTGTGTGTCTGTCACTAATTATCTGGTATGCATGGAAGTGGCCTAAAGAGGAAGGTTTGCCAAAACAGATATAGACGAGATAAAATAAGTACATCTAAAATAAGGAGGAATACTTATGAAAGCAATTGTATATGAAAGATACGGACCACCGGACGTTCTTCAGCACAAAGAGGTAGAAAAACCTATCCCCAAGGACAATGAAGTACTGGTAAGAGTATATGCGACAACAGTATCATCAGGGGTGTTGTGGGCTCGAAGTGGCAAACACCCAGATTCCAAATTATTCACTCTCGCAGTGCGAATAATGTTTGGTCTCAGAAAACCAAAAAAAACTATATTAGGGTATGAGCTATCCGGGGAAATTGAATCAGTGGGCAAAGATGTAAAACTGTTTAAGAAGGGTGACCAAGTTTTTGGAACTACCACTGGATTGAGGGCTGGTGCTTATGCCGAGTACATATGTCTGCCTGAAGAATGGAAGCAAGGAGTGGTAGCCAAGAAACCTGCGAATAATTCCTATGAGGAAGCCGCTGCTGTTCCTGTTGGGGGAATGACAGCATTACATATTCTTAGAAAAGCAAATATCCAGAGGGGACAAAAAGTTCTTATCTATGGCGCTTCTGGAAGTGTAGGTACATTTGCAGTACAACTTGCAAAAAACTTTGGAGCGGAAGTAACCGGGGTGTGCAGTACATCAAATTTAGAATTGGTAAAATCACTGGGAGCCGATAAGGTAATTGATTACACCAAAGAGGATTTCACCCAGAACGGTGAGGTCTATGATGTGGTTTTTGATGCGGTTGGTAAAATCTCCCGTTCGCGTAGTAAAAAATCACTGAAGGAAAAAGGAACCTATTTATCTGTTAAATCTCCAACAAGTGAAAAGACTGAAAATCTGATGTTCCTCAAAGAGCTTATTGAAGCGGGAAAGCTAAAACCAGTCATAGACAGGCGCTATCCATTGGAGCAAACTGCCGAGGCTCACAGGTATGTCGAAAAAGGACACAAAAAGGGAAATGTAGTCATCACGTTGGCACACGAAGGCGAAACCTAACATGCGCCGAACAAGACGTTAGGTTTCGCAAACTTTATTTTAGTGAACTATATTGAAAATGACCAAATCAAACTTCTTTTATCCTCGGAACGTTAGATGACATATTCACGACCCTTTTTACTGGGAAAAAACTTGGTATGTATGGATGTTTTATATAATCTTTTGCTGTATTTTTGAATATAAATTATTTGCAGATAAAAAAGCAAATGTTAATAGAAAGTATATATAAAAATATTTATTGATACCCTCAAGCGAATATTTATATATCAAAGGTCCTTCCAACTTCGTGCTTTGTCTTGATATAATAATTCCTGCTTTTAAAATACATGGTTAGAATAAGAGTAGGGAGTGTACTTATTGATAAATAATAGAAAATAACTAGTTAAACATTGTTTATAGCACTTGCAGGAAGATTAATTAACTCCTTTAGTTTATAGGTGTTTCGTAATTCTTCTATAATTTCACCCCAACAAAAAGTTCCAAACCTTTCCAATAGGGGGAGCCAGTTAGAACGAGAAAGCCCTTTGGCGAGTAAGTCGAAGGGCTTTCTATATGTAGGATAAAGGTTTCCATCGTTTAGAGTGCAGTTCGATAGTAAGATATTTAAAAGATTTCTTTTACCAGTGTTATTTTGCTCAAGGTAAGCAAAATAAGCCTTTTGAGCAAGTTCTAAAATTCTAATTCCTTGTTCAAAATAATTAGTATTTGCATCTTTATGTTTATTAATATTTATTAGTATATTATTTTGTTCGTTTTTCCATTCATTAGTCTTTTCTTGATAAAATTCAGTAGTAACTACTTCATCTAATTTGTCTATATAGATTCTATCTAAGCGAAGCTGTAGCTTATTATATTGTTCTTGCAGAGATTTTATCTGGCTATTGTGATACTCTTGCTCATCTTTATGACTCATTAATAAAGCTTCTTTCAGCCAATCTATAATCCTAGGTTCAATCTTTATCTTTTTAACTAACTCTCCTAGTTTTTCAGTTAAATTTTCTTCTCTTATAAATTTATTACCACATTTACCTTTATAACTGGTACAGTGATAATAAACATATTTATCTTTTTGAATTTCTGCGGTGATAGCACAACCACATTTAGCACAGGTTAAAAGTCCGGTAAAGGCAAAATTATGTCTTTGAATTTTTTCAGGTTTATTATGTTTAGAGAAAGTTTTTTGTACTTCATCAAAAATTTCTTTACTGATTATTGCCGGGTGTTTACCTTTATAGATTCTATCATTCCATTTAAAATCTCCATAGTAAATAGGAGCTCTAAGCATATTATATATAGTGCTTTTGTGTATTTTATAACCCTTTCTACTTCTTAAACCTTCTTCATTCGCAAAATTGCTTATCTTTTGCAGTGAGTACCCTCCGGTACTGTAAAGTTTGAATATTTTCTTAATAACCTGGGATTTAGATTGATCGATAACGATAGTCTTTATTTTTCTACCATTTAGTTCTTTTTCTATATTTAAATATCCCAGAGGCGCAAAAGAAGGATAGTAACCTTCATTAGCTTTTTGAAGCATTCCCTTTTTAGTCTCTTCTGATAAGTTATCAATATAATTTTTCGCCATTAAAATTTTAATACCATGAATAAACTTTTGATGTGATTTAGATTCTTTAGATAAAACTTCGTTCTCTTTTACTAGGTGCATTTTTAATTCAAGATCTTCAATAGTAATATAATCTTTGAAATTTCGATAAAGCCGGTCGGTCTTTTCGCAAAGAATATTCTTTACTTCTAGATTACTTTTTAGAAAATCTATCATGCTATTGAAGTTGGATCTCCCAGCTTGCTTAGCAGTTTCTACATCAATAAATTCCTTAATTATTTTTAATTTGTTCTTTACAGCATATTCTTTAATTAATTTTAATTGTGCAGGGATAGAAAAACCATCTTCTTGTTCTTTGCTGGAAACTCGTGCATATAAAACAGCTTTCATATGATCCGCCTTTAAAAAAATATTAATAACTTAAGTAATTTCAAAGTGTTTATCCTTAAGGTTGTGCTCTTTAAGTAGTTTATTAATATGGTATTGCTGAATTTTGCTTGGCGTGGTCTTGTCGTTAAACCAGCGGTTTACAGTTGAGAAGGCAACATTTAGTTTGTTGGCTATTTGTTTTTGGGTAATTCGATTTTCTAAACGATAAATTTCTAATTTTTTTATTAAATCAATCATAATTGCACTATATAGCATTGCATAGTTATTGTCAAATTTATTATTTTATTCTTTTAACTACCTCACTAAAGTTTACACTAACTATTTTATTTGTTTAAAAAAGTCATCTTATTTTTTTAAAGCTAATAAAACTTCAGAACCTTCAGCGCCACGTGTAATTTTATAATTGGTTTTTAAGGACCCCAGTCTTTCTTCATTGATACAAAAGCCCATTCTTCCATTTTTAAACCTTATTTTATCAAATCCCAATCTTTTAATTCG
>JAHIPN010000073.1 GCA_018894595.1 bacterium | reverse complement strand
TCGTAACCTGTTACTCATTACTCATCACTGTATTTTCTATACGCTAAACGCTATACGCTCCACGCTAGATTTATTCAGTAGCTTCGATCTCATTTTGAACATCTTCCAAACTAAATCCTCTTAAATTAGCATAATAGTCTAATACCTTATTCAAATAATTATCAGGTAATTCCTGGTTGTTGGTTAATCGTTCTTGTACAGCGTAAGGTCCTTGGTTGTAAGCTATGACAGCAGTTTTTAAATCATTAAAATCTCTATTTAATATAGATAAGTAATATACTCCAATTTTAATATTTTTGATGGGATCAAACAATGTTTTCTCTGCACCATCCCATTTAATACCAAGATTTTCTGCCAACTCCGGAGCGATAAATCTTCTTACCTGACATAATCCATAAGCATAAGAATCTGAAACGGCTTTGGGATCATAATTGCTTTCTGTTTTTATTATGGCAGTTACTAATAAAGGATTAAAATTATATCTTACGGATTCTTCATAAATAGTTTTAGATATCTCATATATAGATTTACTGTCTAAGGTAGAATTATTTTTAGATATATCATTTACTGCTTTTGTAATATAATATTCTCTTTTAACTTCGTTTGAAATCATCCCGGTTAATTCTTGTAATTGCATATATATTTCTGAAAATTGATCTCTACCTATTTTAACTTGACTATATTTTTTTACTTCGTTAGATAAATCTTCTACTCTACTAACTATCTTCTCATTATTCAGATTAATATTTTCAACATATTTTTCTGTCTGTGCACTTAAGTTATTCATATTAATTTGTAATGTAATAAATAAGATAATTATAAGAGACATAAAAATTAAAACTACTAAGCCAAGATTTTTATTAATTTTTTCTCTAAATGACTCTACCATATCATTTTTTTCTCCTCTGTTCTTTATATTAGACATAAATATCCCTCCTTGGGTATTTTTTTAGGGGTGGTAACTTAATTTATTGTATTTTGCTACCTTCAGTAATATCTTTATCTATAGTTAATAAAACTACATTATCTTTTTCAACCGCTGCTAAAAGCATGCCTTGAGATTCTATCCCTCTAAGCTTCACAGGCTGTAAATTAGTTACTATTACTATTTTCTTCCCCAATATTTCTTCGGCAGAGTAATGCTTTTTAACTCCGGCTACAATAGTTCTTGTTTCTGCTCCTAAACTTATTTCCAATTTAAGTAATTTATCTGTTCCGCTCACTTCTTCGGCAGAAATAACCTTTCCTACTCTCAAATCAATTTTTTTAAATTCATCGTAAGATATGATATTAGATCTGTCTTCTTGTACCTCTTTTTGCTCTTTCTTTTTAATATCAATCCTGGGAAATATTATTTTTCCCGGCTTAACCAGAATGCCTGGTTTTAATTTTCCCCAAGAAGCATCTTCATCCAACCTTATTTTTTCTAAATCACTTTCTAATCCTAACTGTTCCCAAATTTCTTTTGCTTTTACCGGCATAAAGGGATAAATTAAAATGGCGGATAGGCGTATAGATTCAGCCAAATTATATAGAATAATAGATAATCTTTCCTTTTGTGAACTATCTCGCCCTAATATCCAGGGCTCTGTTTGATCAATATATTTATTAGTTCTTCTTATAAATTGCCAGATAGTTTCCAAAGCGGTGTTAAGCGATAAATTATTCATTTGAGTATAATACTTTTTTGTAGTCTTTAAAGCAAAATTCTCTAACTCCACATCATATTCTTCTTTTTCTATCCTTGATTGGGGAATTTCTTTGTTAAAATACTGGGTAATCATTGCTACAGTTCTACTTACTAAATTCCCCAAATCATTAGCCAGGTCATAATTTATTCTTTTAATTAATAAATCTTTAGAAAAATTACCATCCTGCCCGAAGGAAACCTCTCTCATTAAAAAATATCTAAAGGCATCAGCACCAAATTCTTCTACCATTTTATAAGGGTCTACTACATTTCCTTTAGATTTTGACATTTTTTCTCCCTCTATAGTCCACCAACCATGAGCAAAGACCATTCGGGGAGGTTCAATTCCAGCCGCCATTAACATGGTAAACCAGATAACAGTATGAAATCTCAATA
>JAHIPN010000072.1 GCA_018894595.1 bacterium | reverse complement strand
TGTTGGTGGAATTTGGAATGTACAGAGTCCTGGTATAGAGACTGTTTGCCATGCTGTCTCTTGAGCCTGCGTTGCCAGTATACCAACAAGAAGAATTAACATTACTACTATGCCAATATTTTTCATTTGCTTCCCTCTTGTGACTAACAATAACGGATAAATGGTAAGCCTTTTAAATTTTTTCATTATATTTTCCTCACCTTTATCTAAAATATCTACTTTAATTACTCTTAAATTTCTCTTATGATTGTTGTCAATATACAAGTTACAAAAAGCAATACCAGAGTTATCCCAATCTTAAATGAGATTAATTTGTCCGTTTTCCAAAATCCTCTTGCCCAAAAAATATATCCCATGAACAATAATATTTGCATAGAAAATTTAAACCAGTGTATTAAAATTATTTTATCCATTTTTCCCCTTCTTTAATTTTAATTTTATTTATACATATACACAAACTATCTCTTTATTTAAAATTCTCTTATAAGATATTGTAAACGGACATGCGATATGTTTCTTCTAATAATTATAAGATAATGTAAATAATATGTTACTTCGATATTTTAAAGCTTTTTACTATAGCATAAATATCATCTTTAAAATCATTAAAATTTAGTGGTAGACCAACGCCACATGTTATTGTCCACAAAAATTTATCAATATATATATTCATAGTTAAAAAATGTGCCAATGGAAGATTAGACATACGAGCCTCAAAATCCAAGATTACCGCTTGTCTTCCGTCAATAATTGTTTTGGTCCGAGAGAATTCATGATATTCTTCTAAAATTCTTTTATACTCTTGAACAAAAGAATCAACAAAATCTTCTAACTTCGCATTATCATCACCCAAGGGTTCAACAAGGATGTTTATACTAGGATTATAACCTCCACCATCTAATGGAACACCTCCTAAAAACACCATATTACTTTTTTCAAAAGAACCTTTCGCGTCGATACTTTTCATTAAGTTTGCGGTCTCTTGCTTCAAAGTTTTAATTCTTAAGAGATCAGGTTCCCAATTTGCTGGGTAAGAAATACTAAAAAAATTTGTTTCATCGGTATAGGTTGTAAAGCTCGTAGGGATTGACGACTCTGAATGAGCAAAAACTCCCAGCGAAAGAAAAGTAATAACTAAAATTAGTAGTGATAATCTCTTTATTTTGATCTTCATATAGATTCCTCCTTAAATTTTCTTTTTATCTAAATATATCAATAGGGTTCATTGTTGAGCATTAAATCTTAAACCTTTTTCTTTTTAACCCATTCTTTCATTATTTCTCTTCTCTTTTCTTCCAGGACACCCTCGGGTAATTTTGAAAAGAAGCTATTTCTTTTAATTAAATTATTCATAATAACAATTTATATAATTCTTTTTTATTCATAAATCAAATCAAATAATTTGTTAGCTAAATCAATATCTAATTCTTTAAGAATTTTGTATTCATTTAAAGCTAAGTTTCTATCTCCGGTTATTAAATACATGAGACCTAAACCATGATGAGCCTTAGTATCATCAGGATCAATATGGATTACCTGTCTATAGGCTTCTATTGCTTCTTTATAGAAACCAAGCTTAAAATAAGAAAAACCTAAACCGTAGTAGGCCGAAGTATCATCAGGATCAATATGGATTGCTTGTCTATAGGCTTCTATTGCCTTGGTATAGTTGCCTAATTTTTCATAAGAAACACCTAAATTGAAGTGGGCTTCAGTAAAATCAGGATCAATATGGATTGCCTGTTTAAAAGTTTCTATTGCCTTTGCATGGTTGCCTAATTTTCCATACGCGATACCCATCTCTAAGTATCCCCCAGCATACGGAATACCAATACGAATATTCTGTTTATGAGCTTCTGTTGCCTTTGTATAAGCTTCCATTGCCTTTGAATGAGATTTAAGTTCTTCATAGCAGAATCCGATCTTAAAATATGCCCAGGCTTTTAATAATGAAAAATCTGTTTTAATTGCTGTCTCCAAATAAGGTAATGCCTTCTCATACTCTCTCTTATTTGTAAAATATAACGCTTTATTATAAGCTTCATAAGCATAATCGGAATCTTTTTTCTCTTTATCCTCTTGCACAAATAATTCTTCGGTGATAGATATTTTATTTTCTTCGGTTAAAATAAGACTGGTTATTTTTTCACTGGGAATGGCAAAATTTAAGTTCTGCCCTTCTATACTTTGAAAAGTAGCTACTCCGATCACTTCTCCCTGCATATTTAAGACTGGACTGCCACTGGAGCCTGGTGAGATAGGAGCAGTAATCTGAATCACCCTTCCGTAATCGGCAATATCTCTTATCGCTGAGACAATACCATCACTGACAGTGTTTTCCCATCCTAATGGGCTACGA
>JAHIPN010000071.1 GCA_018894595.1 bacterium | reverse complement strand
TTAAAAAAATCATTTCTATCACCAAAATACTGGTTTTTCATTCCTATTATTTCCTCAATTTTAATTGCATATGCAGTCTGTCGCGGTTAAATCTTTTTTCTTTACGGTTCATTAAACTATTTTGAACAATAAAAACCCGGCACCATTAAAATAGTGGATATTCCTCATAGGAAAGTTTCTTTTCGTTCTTAAAGATGCTGAACATGTCATTGGCTATCTTTTTAATTCTATCCGACTCTTCCACATCCCGCACCCATTTTTCCGGAATTAATTCAACACCGAGCAAGGTTCCCAAAATAGCCCCGGTGATTGACCCGGTAGAGTCACTATCTCCCGAATGATTGACAGCAGCTAATATTCCTCTTCCCCAGTTATCAGAAAATTTTAGAGAACAGTAGATGGAAATAGCTAATGCTTCCTCGCCTACCCATCCCTCTCCGATTGCCTGAATCGATTCTTCAGGCAACTTTTGACTGATAGATAGTTTTTGCGCCAGTTCAATTTTTTCAAGTGTCTCGCTGTTCCCGTCATACCTGGTAAGCTGCCCAATGCAGAGATTTATTGCTTCTGCAAGCGTCTTACCTTCAATAATATAGGATATCATTGCAGAGAGAAAACCTGCGGTTAAATATCCGGAAGGATGCCCATGGGTGATGGCTGCATATTCTGCACCTTCTTGAAAGGCCCTATCTGATGAAAAGGCTAAACCGGCCGGGGCAGTGCGCATGACTCCACCACAACCTTTGCTGTCATTAATCTTCTCTTCAATCGTTCTGGAAGATCTCCACGGAAATACGCTGCGGATAGGGGTAAGGGACACGCCATTTGTATATATATATTTCTAATGGAGCGTTATCTATCATAGTATCCCAACGATACATTCCATTTGTCTCCTTATAATAGGTACATAATATCCTTTCCATAGTTTTTACCTCCTTTAATATAGTTAAAAGTCGAACATTTAATTATTTTCATTATATTAAGATTCGAGATTTTTTTAAATCAGTCTAAAATTCTCTTAAGGACAGGGCTTCACAGTTTCATAAACAAAATCATGCCATATAACTGTCGCTGCCATCATGAAAACTTCCAGGCAAATAATATTTCTTGTATCTTGTGTAAATACTTTTTCTGTATCTCATTAACGGCTGTATTAAAGGAATCTATTTCACCTCCAGGCACATTAGTATAGTCCCCACTTTCCAAACCTTTCCTAGCTAGTTCTCTGCAAAATGCTTCTCCCACTAATTCAGCCAATAATAATCGTGCTTCAGGCTTTTCCAAATCTTCAAAATTATTTTTGATAAATTTTGAAACCGAGGGAAAGTTTACATAAACGGTAATAATTCCGTTTTTATAAGCTACTCTTTGAGGTGGGTCAACCAAATTATTCGGTATTACTTCAGAAATAAAACCCCCTTTAATAGATAATAGGGACTTTCACCCTATAAGAAATATAAAACTTCTTGGCGCTCTTCCGCTAAAAGCTACCGAATTATTGAGCTATTACACGGGGGTCATTAATGTCATTTATTTTTCTCAAACGATTTTTGTATTAAATATTTAGCACTTTGGAATTTTTCTATGCTATCAATTGTAAGTTCAACATCACCAACTCCCCAATGGCCTACCTTGGAAACATCTCTAACATATTCAGAAGGATTCTCTAATTTTGTGTAATCTAATTTTAACCAAACCCGTAAACCACTTTTCTGAATATGAACACAACAAAAAATAACCTTGCCGCACATATATTTAACATATTTTGCAAGGTATTTCCTTTTAACATTAACAGAGTCAAAGTTCCTACAAAAATTATCAATTGTTTTAAATAACTCCACTATTTCTCGTGGTTTATCTCCTATATGATATTCCTCATCATATTCTTTTTCTTTTTTTGTCGTTTTCTCGGAAGTCTCGTCTTTATACTTATAATTTGGGGAAATCTCATTTTCCGATGTTTGAAGCCAAATTCTCTTAAGAGATTCTTTTATTTGAATGGGTTTAATAGAATCATCTTTTACTACTGACCGAATAAGTTTAATTAATGAATTGGGGGGATCCATAAATAATTTATCTGTAGCTTTTCTTATTTTTCCCGTGGTAAAAACTTGTTCTCCAATTTGATCAAGCACGCCTCTTGCCATCGCATCTCGAGAAAAACGAGCAAATTGTGTGGCAATTTGTTGAATAGACATTCCTTCTGTTTCTTTTGGGTCGATTGAAATTTCAAAAAGCAGTTTATCAGGAGCTTCTGCTTTTTCTGTGCTATGATAGACCTTATAGGTAATACCATTAGTCAATATGCACCATTCTACTCCTGCATTTGCTGCATAGCCGACAACCTGAGTGATTGACTTTACATCCATAAGTGGATCGTTTAATGTTTTGGCTTCTATAAATAGAACAGGTTTGCGATTTATCTTAGGAGCATAATCAACCGACTTACCATCAATTGTAGGAAATTCTAGTTCAACTTCCTCTGGATCTCTTACCTCCCAACCAAGTGCTTGCAATAATGGGTCAATAAATATTGTTCGTGTAGGATATTCTTTTAAGCTAGTCCTTCGAAACTTATCTAGTTTTAATCTTAGGTTTTCAATACATGATATTATTGCTTTCATTTTTGCCTCCTAATTAAACTTAAATATAAATAAAATCATTCCACTATAATATTTATAATTTACTTTTGTCTTTTAATAAGGCAACATCATATTTTTTATAACAAGATAAACAATATTTTTTAGCATGTAAACTGTGAAGAAATTTATCGTTAATATGTTCTTTGTAATAAATATCATTTTGATTTATTTCTTGGCCACATTTAGAGCAAATATAATTAGTTCTTGCCTTCACTTTTTTTAATATTTTTAAAGAATTGTATTTAGACATTGTACGTTCCTATCTAACTCAATATATTTATATTAGGAGTGGTTCTAAATATTAAATATTTGATATACTAAAATTTTTTTAATAAGAAAAAGTACAATAAAAGTATATATAGAGTCCATTCCTTAAGATACTTGAATGGTTTATTTTAATAAAGCTATACTATACAAATACTATACAAGCTTTCTATGTTTCGGTTACTTTTTCATACAATTCTGGCAGTAAGTTTTGACGTAACCTAAACTTAGTTCCGTGATTATGCCCCGTCCTTGCATCAAAATCCACTAAAGCTTTGTTTTCTTCTAGGGCTTTGACAAATTTGTCTATACTAAATTTTTGTAACATTAAAATTTTATTATAATGAAAATACTCTTCACCATCTTTTTTCTTGACTTGAGCTTGAGCATAAAAACAATTGATCAACTTTGTGCCTGCTTTGTGAAATAGATCATCAAAACCCCAATATGGCTGCGGATTTATTTCATCTAAACCAATTCTTTTATTTACTGATACAATCCAATCTGAATGATATTCTGCAACTGTATTTGAGTTAAAAGAAACTAACACTTTTCTTTTACTCCTATTAATAACTATTATAAAACCCCTATCACTTCTATCCTTGCCACTAATAGTTTGTCGAAAACTCATTTCATTTTTAGGATAACGTGTCCCAGCTTCTTTATGAGGCCAGCCATATTTTAGTAAAAATATTCGGGGCACATATTTTAAAGCTCTTGGAGAAGGCTCCATATGAAATAAAGTTGTTAAAGATGAAGTATTTGCTCTTTGAGTTTTTAATTCCCATTCAGCAGCATTTGGAATTGGTAAATTATTTTCTTTAATCCCAAGTAAATCTTCTAAGGTATTTCCAATGCCTCCTACGTTTCCTGGTCTTGTATTTTTTATCCAACCCATTTCTTTTATTTTTCTCAATTCTAGAATTAATTGATCTTTAGTAAATATTTCCATGTCGTATTCTTCCTATTTTTATAATTGTTTTTAAAAAATATAAAATTTTTACTTGTCCGTTTTCTGCATTATTATTAAATGTTTAAATCCTCTCAAATAAAAATTATATCTCTTCGCTCTTTCATGCCAAATAGCGGTGTTTGAGGACTGATTATGTCTCGTAACACATATAAGATCAACCGGTGTGAAATACTTTTCAAGTATAGAATATATTTTATACCCTACTGGTGTAAATTTTTTCTTTTTTGCTTGGTCTCCAATAAGCCAGGCTATATACTTCCCAGCTTTTAAAATACGGTATGCTTCTTTTGCAACTTTCTCCATTTCTTCAAAAAATAAAGGATTTTCACAGGATATTTTACCAATATTAGCAGGATGATCATTATATTTTATGTTGTCTGAATAGGGAGAATCAATAAAAACAAAATCTACAGTTTCATCGTTTAAAGGCAATTTTC
>JAHIPN010000070.1 GCA_018894595.1 bacterium | reverse complement strand
TTTGAAAATTTTGATGAAAGAGGATTAGAGATTATACAGAAACAGTTTGTTGATGAAGGCCATCAGCCTTGGCGTTCTGACCCAACCTATTATGCAAAGTTTTTTATGAATTTCTATCACCCTGAGTTAGACCCTAACAAACGGGAACAGTTACCAGCGGAATTAACAGTTGAAGGTAATAGTACTATTGTAAAAGTAGTTTATAACGATAGGGAGCATACTGTATATCTGAGTAAGGTGTTTATAGATAATCCTGAGAGTATCTGGGTGGTTGAAAAAATGGTGGTTAAATGAATAAAAAACAATTAGTAGTTGCTTGGATTATCATAATATGTGTGTATCCATTGGTCGCTAATGCTAAAACCTTTGATGGAATGGTATTGCACAAGACAAGTAAGTCTCAGCCTTTCTTGGGATACCAATATAAGAATATAAATTGGATAGAGCATATACCAGATGAAACAGCAGAATCGTATAAAGATGAAGCTGGTTCTGGTGGTCAAGTTGATATAGGACTGGTAGATTTAGATGGTGATGGTCAGGATGAGACAATAAAAGTTATCTGGGGTCCAGGGGTGTCGGACCATGCCCTTACAATTGAGTTATATAAGAATAGAGAGATGCAGGAGTTAATTAGTCGCCTACAGCCGCACGGTATACAGCCTAACTTTAAAGTGGAGGATATAGAAGTCGATGGGAGATTTGAGATAATCATCTGGGGTGGACTATGGGACTTTCGTATGCCAGGTGAAGGTGAAGCGACTGAAGAAACCTACGAAGGACATAGTGATTTTCATAGATATATTGTAGCCACTTATAAATTTATGAGGGGAGAATATTATCTCTGGGATATTTATACTACGAAGAAGAAATATGAACCGTTTTGCGAGGAACAACCGATATAAGACAATCTTAGCGTAATGCTGGGATCACTTTTTGTTATATAACATGCGATGATAGACAAAATACATCCATATCTTGAAAGTTATATTGGAGTTCCTATAAAAAATATCGGAAATATAGAAATAGACTAATGAAAACGCTAACCGCATTAGGATGGACATAGAAATAACAAAGTGTAAATAAACATGACGAAAGATAGGCTAACTTCAGAACAGATAGGCAAAGTATTATTAGAAATTTTAAAGACAAATGCAAAATATAACAACCAACGCCTAAATAGATTGCTGAATCTTGCAGATCAACCAAAACCAACAGTCAGTATTAAGCATATAAAGGATGAATTAATTTATTTGGATATTTATATTATCCATCAAGCTATATCCCTCACACTTCAATCATCTTTTGATGAAATCGAAAAGCATTTCGAAAAGGAATTAAAGCATTTTCTTGAAAATAAGGCATCTCGAGGATTCACACTTTCAAATATGATTAATATTTTAAAGGCTAAAAATGATTATATGGAAATGCACAATAATACAATAGCAAAAGATGGCAAATCAAAAGGACTTCCTAAGTTCGCCCATTATATATCTGCAAGGATTTTGGGTGAGCACGCCGGGCATGATATAAGATACGTTGTTTATTTTACAGATTTCTATGTGACTGGGTTAACTTCTTTGATAGATTTAATAAAAAACAGCATGGAAATAGTTCCGGGAAACAAAGAAATAAAAATTCAAAACAAAACAGTTCCCGTTTCCTTAGCTGAAGAACTGTTTCTTTTTTCTTTTTTGGAGCTTTTTAAAGATTTAGCTATAACTGAAGAAGATTGTGGAACATTAAATGGTATATCTGTTTCCTCTGATTTATTACAAGGAGATGAAATCATCAAAAGTTTTAAAGAGAGAATTAATGGTCGGTTTGTTGCGGATGATATTGTAAATATAATAACAAATAAAATAATCGTTAGCGCAGACGATTATATAACAGAAGAAAAAGCTGAAGTGATTGAAAAAATAGGTATTCTTAAAATAAGGGTTAGGAGTGTTTTTACTTGTCAGACTGAACGCGGTGTATGTTTAAAATGTTATGGCCGATATAACCTTGCAGGGGACCTAGTTGAAGTAGGTGAAGAAATAGGCGTGGAAGCAGTATATGCGTGGGAAATGTTACAAATAAACAAACAGTTGAGAAATCTATTAGAGGCTCGAATACCAGATAATCCCTCAGTTATGTGTCAAATAGATGGGATTGCTGAGATATCCCAGCATAAAAATGGATGGAAAATAATTTTTGTTAATAACCATACGGGATTTCGGAAAAGGCATTATATATCACCAAATAAAAAAATCAAAATTAACAATGGAGCAAAAGTCTTTGCTGGACAAAAATTAACTGATGGCGAAATAAATCCTCACGATGTGCTTAGATGGACAGGTGGGCAAAAAAGATTTTTGGAATATATGAAAAATAAAATTCTGTCATATCTACCCAGAAGTCCCCTTGACAGGAGACTCTCATATCTGCCTAAGAGTCCCTTTGATGAGAGACTCATTGAGATGCTAGTTAGGCAAATAATAAAACTTAAAATTGAAGACATAGGAGATACGAGTTTTAAAGTCGGTCAGCTAGTCAATGAGGTTGAATTTATGAAAGAAAACACGAGAGCTATAAGAAACGGTAAGCGATCAGCGTTTGCTTCTCCGATTTTCATAGGGATAAGCTTAGAATAAAAAATCAGCGAGAATGTAAAGGAAATATTTAAATGAGGAAAAATTTTATCTTACTAATTTTAATAGCAATTGTAGTATTATATCCATTCGCCCTAGCATATTCTTCATGGGAAGCATATAAGGATGTGGAAAGGATAAATATAGATGGAGATTTTAAAGTCGGATACATAGATGTCAATGGAGATTTTATAAATGAAATTATTATTGAAAAACAGTATGGAGCAGGTTCTAATCACTATCTGGAGGACTTAAGGATTTTTAAAGACCTAGAGGGTAATAGAGAATTAGAGTTGATTTTTTATATTGTTACACTTGATAGAACTTTTGGTTTTTCTGGTGAGATGAAGCAATACAATTGCGATATTGTTTCAAAGGTTGAATTTACAGATCAAACCCCAGAGAATAATGGAATAAGAGACATTATTGTCAAATCAAAAAAGATATACTATAAAGACAAGAATAATAAAATTATAGATAAAGAAGAAGGCTTGGGAACCAAGATCTTTAAATGGAATGGGAAAACTTTTTTTGAGAGCGTAGGATCAACGATAACTGAAAGGACCAGCAAAGCATATGAGTGAATTTGTACAAGGGATATTTATAGCTTTGATTCCAGCTATGTTCATTTCTATTATCACAGCTTATATAACGGTTCATCTTTCGATGAAGCAGTTTTATTCTCAAAGATGGTGGGAGAAAAAAGTGGAGGCGTATTCAAATATTATAGAGCATTTATCGTACTTGCAATATTATCTTGGAGAATGGTTTGATAAAGGTGTACATGAAAAGGAGTTAAGTAGTAGCGATAAGGAAAGGCTTTCGGAGGGTTATCGCCAAGCAAGAGAATCCATAACAAAAACCGCTGCTATTGGTGCATTTATAGTTTCAGATGACACAGCTACTGCCCTAGAAATATTACTACGCGAATTAGAGAAGAAAGATCAAAAGGGTGATTGGGTTGGAGATATTAATAGGTGCTACGGTTCAGTAAAAGAATGCATTGCAAAGATACGAGAGCATGCAAAGAAGGAGTTGCAGAGAAAGTGATGCATAGCGAATTCTATAACTTAACGTGTTTTATTAAATTTTAAAACTAAATTTTGTCTTTTAATAAATAAGCTTATGTTAAGACTCTTGATGATATTTTGTTCTTTCTTTCAGCAAAAAGGCAAAATTTTGGTGGCGGAAAATTTTGCCTTTTTGCAGGAGCGCAGGCTTGGCATTGAGAAGGCTCGGCACTCTGGCCGTCCCTTGCGCTCTTACATAGCACAGGCCAGAGGCGGACGAGCGGCCATATATACTATGAAAGTTAGCGAGTGAGGACGCTGTCCGCTGTGGCGGTGGGTGGCGGCACCGCCACAGCGGACAGCCGAGCCTCGCGCGGAAAACTTTTT
>JAHIPN010000069.1 GCA_018894595.1 bacterium | reverse complement strand
TGATACATAATCTTGTTAACCATAGATCAGTCCTTTCCTTATAGTATTGATTCTTATTCATACTATAGTAAAGAACTGTTTCTTTTAAAAGGTGCATTTTTATTTTCCACCTTAGGTGCATTTTAGTTTACCATTTCCATTTTTTTAGCATAAAGGAAATTTTGCCGGTTTGCTTCCAATGCAGTATCTTTTTTAATCTAATATTTTTGCATTATCGAGATTTTCAAATGTATGTAAAACGTAAAAAGACTTGACATTATTTTCAATTTTGCTAAGATTTTAAAAGAAAGGTTTTTTAATTACCCAATTATACGAAACACTGAAAAAAATAATTCGCAAAACAAAGTGGGAGGGAATGTAAAAATGAGAGCACCAAAGTCAAGTACTTGGTTTATGTCTGTTATCCTGACAGTTTTAGGGATACTTCTCTACCTTGGAATTATAAAAATACCATTGCTTATGCCTTACAATTTCTGGATTGTTGTAGTAGCTTTTATATTGCTTGCCTTTGGAAGCATAATTAAAGGTTTATAATTTCCTGAAACAAAAACCTACATCTATTAAATTTAGATATCGCTCTAATATTGAAGAATTAACTGATTTAATCTAACATTTTCAGTTGTAATATTTCCCTTAAAAGTTCTGAAAGCGTCCAATAGGGGGAGCTTGCTAATTTCAAGCCCTTTGGCCTTTGCTGAAGGGCTTTTTTGTTTTCCTGTAAATTAATAAATATAGATACATATTTACACTGTTGCTTATCTGAATGGTCAAAAAAAGAAATTATTTTTATTTACGATTATCTTAAATCTATCCAGATGAATGCCCTTATAGAAATAATTTATAGAACTGTCCAGGGAGAATATTTGGACAGATTTTATAGAAAGACTTATGTAGTAAGATTAATGAAATATTATAAGAATATCTAATGAGTATAACTTTTATCGACCTCATAGAAGTTTGAGTCTTTTGGCACCTATTTAATATTGTAGTAAGTTAAATTATAGAAGGGCTTCGATGGTGCAAATGTATTGGACTAAAACTTAGTGTAAACTTTAGTGGGACTAAAACATCTAATTGACAAGAGAAAATTTTTAATATATACTATATAAGTAAATTTGAATATGCTTATATAAAAGGAAATAGCAATGACCGATCATGGAATTGAAGAAATTACCAAAATATGTAAGGCCTTATCTGATCCAACCAGATTTAAAATATTTCTCTTGTTAAATGATAGAGTATCTTGCGTTAATGCGATAGTTAATTTTTTACAAATCTCCCAGCCAGCAGTGTCCCAGCATCTCAAGATTTTGAGGGAGGCCGGCTTGGTTAAGATAGAGAAAAGAGGTTATTGGGTACATTATTCATCTAACCGGAAGAAGACTGATAAATTTTTAAAGGATTTTCTAGCCATATTAAAATTAAAAGGGGGTGAGAAATGTGGACAAAAAAATAAGTAAAGAAAGATGTGACCATCCGGAAAGACTCAAAGGTAAACCGGGGGAATGCACTTCCGAACAGATAAAGAAATGTCACGGCGATATTTCCGAAAAAAATCATCCGTGTGTTTCGGAAAAGAAATAAAAGATTTAAAAATAAATTTAGCTAGCTGCCAAACCCTTCAACTAATAGGTAAGAGTTTGGCAGCTTAATTAACTTTATTCTGTTCACTGTTCTTAATTATAATAATCTTTATAGGTTTATATTTCGTGTCGCAGACTCAAATTTCCAAGATTACTGGTGAGCGTGTAGGGGTTGAAGGAGTGCTCCTTATTGCATTTTTAGGAGCAATCTTATATATCCCGGCTTTAATTGCATTCCCTCTCGCGGCATCACTTCTTAAAAAGGAACATTAATTACTATAATTGACGATTTTATTACCACATTGACTATGATTGGAATAATTATAACTACCTTAAAATAAATCTATAATTACTCAAAGTAATTTGATAAGGGGAAACAAATATGTATAACTATGCTTTGTATTTATTGGCAATTATATTTCTTATGGTTTCATATAAAAGAGATAAAAAGAAAACAAAAATGGCTTTAAAAAAAGCTTGGAAGTCATTCGAAAATATAATGCCACAATTTTTAACCATTTTAGCTTTTTTGGGTATGGTACTAGCCCTACTAAACCCTGAGGTTATATCCCACCTTTTAGGCCAGAATGCTGGTTGGCAGGGCATGATTATTGCCTCAATTATTGGTTCGATAACATTGATACCAGGATTCATCGCTTTTCCTGCTGCTGCCATACTCCTTAAAAATGGAGCTGGTTTTGCACAGATAGCAGTATTCGTAAGCACGCTGATGATGGTAGGAATAGTCACACTGCCGCTGGAAATTAAATGTTTCGGTAAAAAGATTGCAATAATGAGAAACCTGTTTGCTTATCTGTTTTCCTTTATCGTAGCCTTAGTAATAGGTGTGGTGCTAGGATGAAAATAATTTTCAAAAGATATTTAGGGTTTATTATTATTTTGGCATTGAATATCATATTGCTTATTATTAACCGAAAAATTGGATTAAGATCAATAACCATCTCTGGATCAAATATTTTAGAGATGGCAAAGATACTCCCACCCATATTTGTGCTTTTAGGACTTATGGATGTGTGGACTCCCAGGGAAACAATGGAAAAAATTATGGGAGAGAAATCGGGCTTAATCGGAATTCTAATTGCCTTTTTCCTCGGATCCCTTGCGGCAGGTCCTCTTTATGCTGCTTTCCCCATTGCCATAATTTTGATAAAAAAGGGTGCAAAATTTTCCAACATTCTTATTTTTATAGGTGCTTGGTCAACGACTAAAGTTCCCATGTTCCTATTTGAAACAGCCTCCTTGGGATGGAGGTTTTCTGTTATAAGGCTTATTATGAGTATATTCGGAGTAATTACTATAGGCTACGTGATAGGATTATTTATAAGTAAAAAAGAAAAGGAAAACCTATATAATAAGGCAAGATTGATGTAGTGATTGATATACAAAAATAAAATAACAGAAGGCATTAAAGGATTAAAAGAAAGATGGGAATTTTCTTATTTTATTTAAAGAGCAGTCTTTAATTATTTCAACTATTAATAGAACGACTAATTGAATGGCGTGGTAAAAACCAAGTAAATCTATAGGAGGCAAGGACAATGCAGCTATTTAATCTTAAAACAATGAAGTCATATCCCTATAAAGAGAGGGATAAGAATGTCTTTTATAAAGCTAAGGAGTTTAAAACAAGAATTATCGAACTTCCACCCGGTGGAGAGATGCCAACCTGTGAAATGCTTTCTTATGTAATCTTTTATGTTATTAAAGGAACAGCGGAAGCAAAAGTTAACCAAGAAAAAATTATCCTTAAAGAAGGACAGTGTCTAATTACTGAACCAGCAATCCTATCTATGAAAACACAAGATGGCGTCAAAATGATGGGCATACAGATAATGAAAACTTAAAAATCATATCAAGTTAATTTTATTTTACACTTTTAAATTCTAAGGAAAAGACAGGTTATGAAAATTAAGTCGTTTGAGTTCAACTTAAGAGAATTAGCTGGATCTATGGGAGACTTCGGAACCCTCTTTCCGCTGGCGATTGGCTATATCATTGTCTGTGGGCTCAATCCCGCAGGGTTTCTGGTAATGATGGGTATAGCAAATATTGTTACCGGTCTGGTATACCGTCTCCCTATGCCTATCGAACCTATGAAGGTTCTGGCTGTGGTTGCTATCGCTCAGCATTGGTCCCCATCAATGGTCTATGCATCAGGGTTCGCGATGGGTGTTATCTGGCTAGTGTTCGCTGTGACCGGTGTCATAGGTTGGATTGCAAGAGTAACACCCAATTCTGTTATTCGTGGAATCCAAGTTGCACTTGGTGTGCTCCTGTCTGTTCAGGCTTTCAAAATGATTTCTACTTGGTGGGTAATCGGTGTCGTCTCTATCCTTGTAGTGCTGGTACTACGGAAAAATCGCTATGCTCCTGCCGCCATCGTTC
>JAHIPN010000068.1 GCA_018894595.1 bacterium | reverse complement strand
CAAAGGCCCTAACGGAGAAAAAGTATTTGAGGCATATGCTGAACAGTCCACTCCTTCTGCATACAGAATCTTCTGGTATTACGGTCCAGGAAACAAACAGATAACCATTATAGCCGTAACACCCCATCCTTAAAATATCTGCTATTCCCCCTTCCCTTTAAACTCCAGAATTCCTTTGTAGTCTTCCGAGCTTCTCGCAGCGTCAGCGAAGAGTCGCTGGGGCGGAGGGGGATTATTTTTTATCTTCGAATCCAGTGTCCATTCGGGCGAGGGCAAGAAAAGCTTGTGAAATGGAATCTATTTCTTTTTTACTGAGCTTATTAGGTTTTTTATTTTCCACAATATAATCGTAAAGTCGATCATCTTTTACGCAATGCACCGCTTTTGTTGTTCCCCATCTCGCATCAACACGAGCCGACGGAAAGACTAAGACGCCCTGAATATAAGGGTCGAGATGGCAAAGAGTTTTTACTTTCTCTTTAATATTCATGACTCTGCTTGTTAGAATCTTAACCTCAGGTTTATTTGTTGGTTTTCCATTAAGAAGAATCTCTCCATTTTCATCCGCCGTAATAATTCCCCTCCAGTTTTTAGCATCGAGAACATAAACGCCTGTCGGCCCTACAACAACATGGTCTATATTTCCAAAATCTGTTTTCAAATCATTAAGAACATTGTATTCATCCGGGAAAAGACCGAGGGCATTGCCAACGCGAAACTCGCCATCAGCACCCCGTCTATAGTTAAAACGATACCTTTCATGTTTCAAAGCTTTTCGATAAAAAAAATAAAATATTATGCCCCCACCAAGTAAAAACATTATGCTAAATAAAAAGTTATTTTTTGCGATTGAGTAACCTACTAATGCAGACATCAGTAATAATCCGATAAGGAATGACGAAATAGTTTTCCCAAACCGTTTTATCGATTCTTCTGATGTATATCTCCCACTTTGACCTAAGACCTTAGCCATTAGCAACTCCTTCCATTTTCAAATAAAGCTATATTCTCCATTCCCTTTAAACTTTAGAATTCCTTTATCTCTCAAAATCTGCAACTGCTGACAAATTTTCGGGCGGATGTGGTTAAGCACGTTTTTTAAAGGGATGCTTCTTAGTTGTTCTACGATATTTTGCAGGTGGCTCAAGTATCAACATCTGCTGGTCATGGAAGATTTGGTTGTACTGCCGAAGTTTGAGTTTATATTCCTTGCCAATAAATCCTTTTTCAAGTCTGTCTATAATCATCCTATGATATTTTTCATCTAGCTCAGCAGATATAAAATTTCGCCCTAACTCTTTACAAAGACATATTTCCGAACCACTACCACCAAAAAGTACTAAAACTGTATCACCTTTAAGTGTGCAAGATTTTATCAGCATTTCTGATAACTTCTGAGGTATCTGACACGCATGAAAAGTTTTTTCTTTGCTTACATTTTTTACTAGATCAAAGTAGAACCAGCTATAAGGCATCCTTCCCTTTGAACCATTAGCAATATTACTAAGAATTCTTTTATCAGTAGGATTCTTGTATGGTTCTGCCACATTGTCTTTATAAAACTTATTATACTTTGATTTTCTGCAATGGAGTATGCTCCTGTGTGCAGTTGTAAACCTCTTAGGGGTATGACCAACATTAGTATTATATAGCCAAATATATTCATGCGCATCATAACATGCGCTATCCAAATATTTGACTCTGAGATAGGCGTTTTGTTTAGGATAGTTCATTAAAAATATATTCCCTTCTTTTTTTAGAACTCTCAAGCATTCCTTCGACAACTCTGTATACCATTCTATATATTCATCAAACCCTCGGGTGTAAGATTTATCATTGTATTTTATTCCTACATTATAGTCAGGGTCACCAAAAACCATATCGATGCTTTCCGAAGGAAGAATCCTGAGCAACTCCATGATGTCTACATTAAAAACTTTGTTTAAGAATTGATTAATATCATTTCTCATACTGCATTACCGTTTAATCATATTATATTGAGCACTCTTTAGTATTTTTATTGAACTCATATCGTTTTCATCTTCAAATGTGTAGTTATACAATCTCAGGACAGAGTTTCCTCTGTCTCTTTTCCTTAGAACATAACAGCATGTAATCATTTCTACTTCCAATTTCTTTTCACGCTTCAACATAGAATAATATTTAAAGGGGTGAAATAGTTGATAAACTGCAAAATCTCTTGGGAATCCGTTTTTCCCTTCAAAAATTGTCACCACTCCATGCAACTCCATTGTTAAATCTATTTCCATTTGAAGATTTCTTGTTGAAATTTTTTGTTTTCCAACACGATAAGATATGGTCATTTTAGTCCTTCTTGCGTTATAAACTTTTGGGCTGGCAACAATGTCCTCATAAAGAAAATCGTGTATTATCCTCTGGTTGCTCGCAACAGACAATATATTTGATTCGCTTGTATCAAATTCATTTAAAATGCTTTTACGATATTTCCAGTCAACGATTTTATTTTCATCAATTTCCTCAAAAATATGAAAGCCATTACTTATACCTTTGACAAACTTATGCCTGCCTTCTCCCAAATGCAGGATAAAGCAATCTTTATCTATAAGCAGTTCTGGTAATTTAGTAGTATCGTCAAATTTTGTAGCATCAAAAGGATTTGCAAAATTGAATTTTTTACAGACTTGTTTCACTAAATCATTATCAAAGACGGTATCTTGTTTATCTTTGCAGAGTTTATAAATCTTTGTAATTACATCCTGCTTAGTTCCCATTTTCAACTCCTCATTTACTCAGGGCTCATGTCTTCAACGATTTCTATGTCCTCTTCTTCGCCGTGAGCCGCTACCTCAACGCGACCAGCAAATTTAAAATCTATAAAGAATCTGGACATGGACAACCTCCTGCATTCATTTACATCCGCCATTCTCAGAACTGTCTTTATAATCATCTATGTAGAAGTATGTTCTTTCCTCATTCCTCAATTGTAAGCAGAATACTTCGTTAAAATTTGTTTCTAATAAGTAATCATTCCCTTTTAGCATATTTTCAAACGCCTCTGGCGCATCATTACCTTTACCAAATCCTACAACCTGACAATTTTCTATATCAGGCTCAGCAAAATCACTATCTGGCTGAAAAGTGTAACCTTCGGTTGTAATAAAAATATACGATTTCATAATTAAAAATTTAGGTTCTCTTCTAATCTTGTAATTTCATGTGTTTTTGTATGCCACTCGGACAAATGAAGATAACTCAGAAATTGTGTTCTCTTCTGAATTGGGACAAATGCATTCAAAGACACTTTTTCTTCAAATTCTCTCTTTCTTACTTCATCAGCCACAATATAAAATTTCACACTAAAATCTTGAATTTCCAAAAATTTTAACAGGGAGTTTTGAATAGTGGTTGAGTATTCAATTTCAAATAACGCGTATGGCATTTTTCTTATATTAAACCAGCTAACATCAATTGTTTTAGCTTTTCGCAATATGCTATCGTATGTAAATTTATAAAACTCTTCAACAGTAGATATTTCACCCAGTTTTTTGTTTAAATAAATTTTATTCTTGTCCTGGTTTGGGACAAAGGTTTGAAATCTTTTCAGGTTCCCAATTTCAACGAGTAGTCCTTGATAATAGGTGTGAGTAAATTCTTCCTGTTTCGGTTTGGATATTTCTTTTGTTGGTAAGATATTGGAAGGTAACCTATCTTTATATGTTTTTAAAGCCCATAAGCCAGGTCTTATTTTAAAGAAGAATCTTTCATCCTGAACAATACGACGAATGGTTGCAAATGGTGTTTTTGTTTTCCATTCACAAGCTCTTATTTTCAGTGCATTTTGATAAAGATATCCCAAAGTTGCATAGCCACCATTTCCCTCCATTGCTTTAATTACAGCTTCATACTGATGCATTATTGAAACTCCATGATTAAATCTTCAAGGTTATTATCTTTTATATACAATGTCCCCGAGACATTATTAAGACTTGTATTTATTTGTATTGGGTTAGACAAATCCGCATATATAGCTTTTTCTTCTATAAAGTTGCCTATAAAGTCTATCTCGGTTGTATCAAAAACTTTTCTAATTTGTGATACTTGAATATCTTCCTTTCTCTTATAGGTAAGATTTATTTCTTGGACGGGTCCCGCTTCTTTACAATATTTTTTATGAAGCCCTTCGTTAAGTAATTTATAAAAAACATTCCTATCCATCATATTCCCACCTTTCAATTACCCCTTCCCAGTATGATGCCCCTACTGATTTAATTTTATACTAATACATATTAATTCTACAATTATAAAAGCAGGGTTCATTTTAAAGGGAGGACATCATCAAGGTTCAGCACAACTGCAAGGCAACGGGCTTCTGGGTCAAGAAATCAAAGCTCTACAACTTTCTCCT
>JAHIPN010000067.1 GCA_018894595.1 bacterium | reverse complement strand
TTGGAAAATGAAGAAAAATGTCTCTCTCTTCCATTTTTATAATCTTATCCCCAAATTCGTGTAGACTTCTATCCTGTAGATGCAATGCCCACCTTCTCTTTTCCTCTTGCCAAAATGATTCATATTCTTTACTGCTATCCCTGTCATGAGTAGTAAACAAAAAATATCCTTTAGGTTTCAATATGCGCTTTATCTCTTTTAACACTTTTATCCGGTTTTTTCTTTCCGGTATCTGCATTATCCCATTAAAGGAAAATAAGGCTGCGCTAAAAGTTTCATCATTATAATCTAAACAAGCCGCATCTCCCACGCTAAAAATTATATCATAATTCAATTCTTTACTAATTCTTCTGGCTTGTACTATCATAGCTTCTGATAAATCCAAACCTTCTACTAAATGATAACCAAGCCTATAAAGCCCTATAGTTGTTCTTCCTGCACCACATCCGATATCTAAAATTTGGCTTTCCGGATTAAAATATTTTTCAATCATTATCTTTTCAGATTCCCAAAGACCAATTTCCCTAACTGCTTTTGTATAATCTGAAACTGTTTTTTCTGTAGTAAATGATTTTCTGACAAACTCTGTGTCAACTTTTCTTATGTTCATATCTTTATAACCCCCACTCTAAATAATTCCAATTATACTTTTAATGTGTGTTTATGTAAAACTCTAAACCTCAACCATTTCATAATCATACTCCCGCTATGTAGTCGCGGATAATAAAATAAGATGAGAAAAATCTTACGCATCTTCAGATTTTCCTTGTCTTATAATAATATTATCCATTGTATTCACTCTTAATAATAAATGCGGGAGGTTCAACATTTAGCATGACAACCATCTCCTGCCATACTTGTAAATGAAGTTATCAAAGGCAATTTGGGGAAATCAAAGATTCTCCTTTTTATCAAGCCTCTTTTCTCTTATGATGAAAATAGATTTTATAACTAACTTTATTCTTTTTACAGAATTCTTTTATTTTATTTTCCTCAATATTCCAATAATTACTATTTTTTGAGTAAATTTCCTTGTATTTTTCTACAAGTTCTGGCTTGCTTTTTCGTAAAAAATTAAATATTTCACCTTTGATAGAGGGGTGAAGATTTAGGTTTTCAAACCAATATTCATCTACAAAAGATTGGGTTTCGTTGATTATTTTTCCCCAATCCGTTATTTGTGGAAAGATCGGAGAGACAAAAAGAGCTGTGGGAATTTTCGCTTTATGGAGCTCTTTCAAAGCATTTATTTTTTGTTTCGCTGGAGATGATAGAAGCTCTACTTGTTTCCTTAGTTTTTCGTCTGCAATCGAAAAAGAAAGAGCTACAATACAATTTTTAAATTGTTTAAATAAATCAATATCTCTAACTACCAAATCAGACTTGGTAATCAAATCTAAATTTGGTTGAAGTGCTATAAGTCTTTTAAGAATTTTTCTGGTGAGTTTATATTTTCTCTCAATTGGTTGATATGGATCGGTAACAGAACTGATTGTTATGGATTTATCCCTATATTTATTTGTACCTTTTGGAATCAAAGCAGGAGCATTATTTTTTATATCAACAAAAGAACCCCATGGTTCTGTATGGCCTGTAAATCTTTTCATAAATCTTGCATAACAATATTTACAGCCATGCATACATCCAACATAAGGGTTTATAACAAAATCTCCGTCTGGTAAATTTGTTTTCACAATTATCGTTTTTGCTTTAATTTCTTTAATTTTCATCATACCTATACCATTTCAAGCTTATTATATAAAACTTCTTAAAAGTATGTGCGAAGTTTTAAAAATCTTTTTTTGGGAAAATTTGCGGAAATGTCTGGAGTCTATAATTATAGACCCCGGTATTTCGTATTAGCTGTGATTGGCAAAATCATTTTATTCCATAACCAAGCACATTATCTACATCTATTGTGATTTGTTTATCGATGAATCCACCATTCGCCATGCCGTACAGTATCTTTGTTGCTTCCTTTTGGGTTAATCCTTTCCTGTATGGCCTTTCTTCTGTTAATGCCTGACAAATATCTACAACTCCCATTAACCTTGATTCGAAATCAAGTTCTTCTCCTGTTAAACTTTCCGGATAGCCTTTTCCGTTTAATTTTTCGTGATGATTTGCTGCCCAACTTGATATATCTTTAAAACCAGGTATTTTATCCAGCGCCAACTTTGTAAAATATGCATGTTTTTTTATCTCACTAAGCTCAAAGGAGTCTAATTTGTCTGGCTTTTCAAGAATGGAATTTGGTATGTAGAGTTTTCCTAAATCATGAAGATTGGCTGCTATATGTAGTTTTAATTTCTTCTCTGTATTAAAGCCATAAAAATCTGACATAATTTCAATCTTTTCAGTGATTCCTCGTGAATGTCTATAAGTAAACTTAGATTTACTATCTATTACTTTCATAAAAGTGTCTGAAATTGGGATAATATCTTTCCATGAATATTCATAAATAATCTGTGGAGCAATCCTTTTGAGCACTTCAATTATATTATAAAACAATAAATCTGCCCAAAACTTTTCCTTATGAGCAAAAGACATAAATGCATCAACAACATCAGGCGAAAATTGTTGGTTTTTTCCCCTCACAACATAATGTTTAACTCCTACTCTTTTTTGAAAGTCTAATTGGGCGAGATTAAAATTTATATCCAAGAAGTCTGCCAAGTGAATAATTTGTGAAAGAAGGGGGATATCATCTCCTGAAATTCCAAAGAACCCTGAGCCGTTATAATTCTCATGATGATATTTAATTACATTTTTTCTCGACATCAAAAATGGAAGATATGAAATAACTTTTTCTCCTTCTATACAATGATCAGGCATTAATTCAAACATTTTAAACTCAGGCTTTAATTTTAATCCAGATAAAGTAAAACCACTATCATGGAGTAAAGATAATGCAAAAAGATTTTTTTGTTCATCTTCGGAAAGATCCATTGCCTTCGCTATGTTTAGTGAGATATAGGCTACTCTTCGTGAGTGATTCATATTAATTTTAAAGTAATCCATTTCTGCAAAATCAAGTGCCAGAGAAAAGGCTTCAAGACACTTTGACATATTAAAATTCATTTGGTACCTCCTCGTATATGATGCAAGCCAAGGATGGCAAGCATCTAATAGGGTTTATACACGATTCTAGATGAAGCTACGAACCGTAACTATTTGCTATTTTTTATCTACCTCTAAAATTCAATGAGTATATATTAAGGTAGCCCACGGCCAAGTTACCAATTTCTTAATCCTTTGATACGTTCCTGTTCTATGCAATCGGGACATCGTTTGGGTGGGTTAAGCCCCCGTTTTTTGTACCATTTCTGTTCACTGGCAGTGAATAAAAATATTTTACCACAAAGTATGCACTTTATCTTAATATCCTCCAACACAGGATATCTCCGTGATTCAGCGATGCCTAACTCATCTTTGCGCTCAAGTAAACGACTCATTTTGAAAGAGGTCCAGAGAACGTCAATGGGTGAAGTTAAAAATATCTTCTCATTGTATTCAAAATCAGGATGCACCCTTAAGTGTGGTGGCTGACCACATCCCGGAACAGAACAGTCTGCTGATTGCCCCGGGCACTTTTTACGATGGCAGATCCTGCCCAGGAGTGATACATCCTCATCAAAGAGAAAAACTTCCCAGCCATGGTAGTGTCTGCTCATCTGTCGGGCATACTTTGCTATAGTTGTAATCTCCTCAAGATCACGGATAATGATGACCAAATCAAGATCATTGGGATAGGGGTCATCTCCAGCCACTGAGCCTATTATGGCAATTTCGAGAGGACTGGATAGTTTATGTACTTTTTCAGCAAACTCATTAGCAGCAACTCTAAGAATTTCATTCTTA
>JAHIPN010000066.1 GCA_018894595.1 bacterium | reverse complement strand
TAAATTCTGGTAATTGAGCGTGCCTAAAATCAATTTCTAAATTACATTTTTCAGCAATACGGATGGTGTTTTCGAGGGCTTGAGGAACTTTTGAAAAATTTTCATTCATCTCTTCGGGGGAATTAAAATAAAATGCATCGGTAGAAAATTTTAAGCGTTTAGGGTCACTTAAATTGGTAGCTGTTTGGATACAAAGTAAAATTTCGTGTGCTCGAGCATCTTCCTTATTTATATAATGGATATCATTGCTCGCTACTACAGGAATAGAGAGTTCCTGGCTTATCTCAATGAGTTTTTCATTTACAATTTCCTGCTCGGGAATACCGTTTTTTTGTAATTCTAAATAAAAATTATCTTCTCCGAAAATATCTAAAAAATCAAGTGCCACTTCTTTTGCTTTCTTAATATTTTTCTGTAAAATGCATTGAGGGATTTCTCCTTTTAAGCAGGCTGAAAGAGCAATTAATCCACTACTATGTTCTCTTAATATTTCTTTGTCAATTCTTGGTTTATAATAAAAACCTTCTAAGTAAGATGAAGTAACTAACTTTATTAAATTTTTATAGCCTTCATTATTTTTAACCAGTAGTATTAAATGATGAGGGGTTTCCTTTCTTTGTGAGGATCTATCGAGTCTGCTTTGATGGGCAACATACATTTCACAGCCAATAATGGGCTTTACTCCCTGCCGAATAGCTTCTTTGTAGAATTGTATGACTCCATACATAACCCCATGATCGGTAATAGCTAAGGCAGGCATCTTATGCTTTTTAGCTTGAGCGACTAATTCTGAAATTCGGCAGGCTCCGTCCAATAGACTGTATTCGGTATGTACATGTAGGTGAACAAAGTTTGCGTGCCGCATGTTAAAAACCCCCAGCTTTAATCTTGTATCGCGTATTGCGTATCGAGTATCGCGTATTGCGTAGGAAATAAGACTTATAAATATACGAAATTCTGAACCAAAAACAAACATTTCTGTCATTGCTAGATCCGATTTATCGGAGCGTGGCAATCTCATTATTGAGTTAAAAAACTAAAAGCGAAAAATCATAATTCAAAATTCTATATGTTGTAGGGGCACAATGAATTGTGCCCTTCCTGTTTTGTCATTCCCGCTCTTCTCTGTCATTCCCATGAAAATGGGAATCTATCTTATCTTATTCTTCTCTTGTTCTGTATTCCTATTTTTTGTTTTCCTGTGGGCACGATGCATCGTGCCCCTACATCTGGCTCCCTCTTTCCTAACTATACGCTAAACGCTCTACGCTAGTTTCGTTATTTAAAAAATACTTGAGCCAGTTCCCACCATTTTTTATCTACCACTTTAAGTTTGCTTACCGCTTTTTCCAAAGGCACTCCTATTACTTCATTACCTTTAAGAGCTGCCATATAGCCAAATTTTCCCTGAGCAATCAAATCCACCGCAGTCACTCCACACCTAAGACCTAAAATACGGTCGAAAAGTGTAGGAGATCCCCCTCTTTGAATATGACCTATTACTGCATGGCGGGTTTCAATGCCAGTATTCTTTTTTATCAAATCAGTTAGGAGATTTCCCACTCCTCTATTGCGTAATATCATATGTCCAAATTGGTCTAATTTTTCCTTTTCGACATTTACGTCAGGAAGCATCACTCCCTCTGATACCACCACAGAAGCATATTTATTTTTTTTGTAAACTTCCTTTAAGTGCTGGCACATCTTCTCTATATCTGCTTTTTCTTCAGGAATAAGAGTCCAATCTGTACCAGAAGCCATACCGGTAAATAGAGCAACCCAACCGGCATGTCTTCCCATTACTTCTAAAACCATTATTCTGCGATGAGAGCGTCCACTGTCTTGAAGACTTCGCATCGCCTCAATTGCCCAGGTGACTGAACTATCGAAACCAAAAGTATAATCTGTCCCGCTAAGATCATTATCCATAGTCTTGGGAGCACCAACCAATTTAACATTTTCCTCTTTAAATAATCTGTTGGCTACACCTAAAGTATCTTCTCCGCCAATAGCTATTATTGCATCTAATTTAAACTTTTTTATGGAATTAAGAACTTGTTCAACACCATTTTCTACATGATAAGGATTTGTCCTCGAGGTCCCTAAAATTGTTCCTCCCCTATCAACTATTTCTCTTACCTCACTCAAATTTAGAGGGTTTATATCACCTCTTACCAATCCTTTCCATCCTTCTTGAATACCATAAACTTCATAGTTATAATCCTGGGCTCGGTATACTGCTCCCCTGATAGTCGGATTTAATCCCGAACAATCTCCTCCTCCGGTTAAAACACCTATCCTTTTAATCATATTTATTACGCCCTTCCGCTGCAACCAAAAACTCTCATTCTATCGCGAATAATTTCTTTAGCCGCTTCTTTTGCTGGCCCCAATATTTTACGCGGGTCTATCTCTTCAGGATTTTTCCCTAATATCTCTCTCATTTTCTTGACAAAATAAAGACGAATTCTGGTATCGATATTGATCTTGCATATTCCTGCGGCAATACCTTTTCTGACCTCATCATCATTCGCCCCGGAGGCACCATGTAAAACCAAAGGAACTCCGGTTAACTCCCTTATTTTTTCGATACGAGGGATATCTAACTTTGCAAAAGGAGTACGGCATCCATGAATTGTCCCCACTGCAGCTGCCAAAAAATCTATCTCGGTTAACTCAACAAATTTTAAAGCTTCCTCTGGAACAGCCATACTCTCTTTTACTCTCTCTAACGCCACCCCCGGTTCATCACTATCCCCCATTTTACCTATCTGACCTAATTCTGCTTCTACCGGAATATTACAGGCATGAGCCATTTCCACTACTTTTTTGGTCATCTCTACATTTTCATCGAATGGTAATTTCGATCCATCATACATTAGAGAAGTAAATCCTGCTCTTAAACATTTTATATTTTGATAATAATCTGTTCCATGATCTAAATGTAAAGCAACAGGTATCTTTGCTTTTTCAGCCATAACTTTAACTATAGCTACAATCATATCTAATCCCGCATACTTTATAGCTCCCTGAGAGGCTTGCAATATAACCGGCGCTTTTTCTTCCTCGGCAGTCTCTACTATAGCCTGAATAATCTCCATATTATTGGCATTAAATGCACCAACCGCATACCTTTCTTTTTGTGCTTTTTTCAACATCTCTTTAGTGGTTACAAAAGACATCTTTTTCTCCTTTCGTCATTTATACTATTTATTTTACATTTAACTGTCTACAAATATTTTCTTCTTCTAATTTAATTTGATAGTTCTTAAAT
>JAHIPN010000065.1 GCA_018894595.1 bacterium | reverse complement strand
AATATCTCATCTTTCTGGGAAGGTATTTCTAAATCTACTATCCCTATAGAAATCCCAGAAGAAGTAGCAAAATTAAAGCCTAATTTTTTAATCTTATCTAAAATATCAACAGTTATTTCTTTCCCATATTTTCGGTAAACAAAAGATATAATTTTTTCTAAGGATTTTTTGGTTATGGTTAAATTGATAAAATCCATATCATCAGGGAAAATTTCGTTAAATATAATCCTGCCAGCTGTTGTGCTTTTTAAGGAGCTATCTATTCTACATTTAATTTTAGCATGTAAGCCTATAAAACCATCCTCATAAACCCTTATTGCCTCATTAAAATTACCAAATATTTTTCCCTCACCTTTTTGTTTATTTTCCCGCATAGTTAGATAATAACAACCTAAAATTATATCCTGGCTGGGTAAAGCTATGGGTAAACCATTGGCTGGAGAGAGTATATTATTTGAAGATAGCATTAAAATTTCCGCTTCAGCTTGAGCTTCCGGCGAAAGAGGAACATGAACTGCCATCTGATCGCCGTCAAAATCAGCATTAAAAGCTGCGCAAACCAAAGGATGGATTTGTATTGCATTTCCTTCCACCAAAATAGGTTTAAAAGCTTGAATCCCTAAGCGATGCAATGTTGGTGCCCGATTTAGTAAGATAGGACGATCTTCTACAATATCCTTTAATATACTCCAGACTTCAGGCGTGCCTTTCTCTACTATTTTTTTGGCAGTTTTGATATTGTGAGCCAAATCCTGGGTTACTAATTCTCTCATTACATATGGCTTGAATAGCTCCAGAGCCATCTTTTTGGGTAACCCGCATTGGTAAAATTTTAAATTAGGACCTACTACAATTACCGATCTTCCTGAATAATCCACTCTTTTACCTAAAAGATTCTGTCTAAATCTACCTTTCTTGCCTTTTAACATATCACTTAAGGATTTAAGGGGTCTATTCCCGGTGCCAAGCACTGCTCGCCCTCTCCTGCCATTGTCTATCAAAGCATCAACCGCTTCCTGTAACATCCGTTTTTCATTTTTAATAATAATTTCCGGTGCCCCTAATTCTAATAATCTTTTCAATCTGTTATTCCGATTTATAACCCTCCTATACAGGTCATTCAAATCTGAAGTAGCAAAACGCCCTCCCTCTAATTGCACCATAGGCCTTAAGTCTGGAGGAATTACTGGAATTATTTCTAATATCATCCATTCGGGTTTGCAATTAGATTTACGAAACGCCTCAACTATCTGTAATCTTTTAATAATCTTTTTCGTTTTTTGGCCGCTAGTTTTTTTTAATTCTTCGCGAAGTTCCAAAGTTAATTTATCTAAGGTCAACTCTTTCAACAACCCTTTAATTGCTTCTGCCCCTATCCCAGCCTTAAATTCAGGATCATAGTTACTTAAAAGAAGTTTTTCTATTTCTAAAATTATTTCTCCTCTTTTGTAAGAAGTATTACCTGGGTGTATCACTATATAACAAGACTCTTCAATATTTTGAGTGGCTAATTTTGCCCGCGAGGATAAGTTTTTTTCTTCCTTTAATCTTTTTAAGTTGTTTTCAGAAATTAGGCCATTAATCTTAGTAATTCGATATTGGGTCTCTTTATTTTCTACCTCTTCCTCTTTAACTTCCTCTTTAACTTCTTTAATCCCCCCTTCAACCTCTTCTTTTTCTGCTTCGCCTTCAGATTTTTCCTCTTTATTTACAGGGAACAATAATTCCTTTTGATAGAAAATCTTACCAAATATTTTCTGCAAATCCCGATCCTCTTCCTCCGAAATTACATCACCTATTTTATGAGAAAATGTTTTTACTTTATTAATATTATAAACCGGTTCAGCATTAAATTTTTCATTATACTTTTTATGAATACGGTATTCTGCTTCTAAAATTATATCTCCTTTTTCTAAATCTGTACCGCTTTTCTCAATAACTTCGAATAACTGTTCTCTTCTTCGGTCTGGAGCATAGTATAATATCTTTTCCAGGTTACGAGGAGATATGTCTAAAAGTAGAGATAAAGGGCTGGGTATAGCCTTAAAATACCAAACATGGGAAACAGGGGAAGCTAATTTAATATGCCCCATTCTTTCCCTTCTAGTGATAGATTTAGTAACTTCGACTCCACATCTATCACAAATTACACCTTTATATCTAATCCTTTTGTATTTTCCACAACTACATTCCCAATCCTTAACTGGTCCGAATATTCTTTCGCAAAATAAACCATCTTTCTCTGATCTTAAAGTTCTATAATTAATAGTTTCTGGTTTTTTAACTTCACCATTAGACCATTTTTTTATTTGCTCTGGCGAAGCCAGTCCGATTTTGAGCGAGTTAAAACTCTTCAAAATTGTCAATATGATTACCCCCTATTTTAGTCGTTAGCATATGATTAGCGTATAGCGTACAGCGTTTAGCGTATAGTATCATAAACAGAATGCCTGTTATATATTTTGCCATTTTTTGATATCTAATTTATTGGAGATGAAGCAGGTTTGATAAATCAAGCCATACTTATTACCCAACAATATTTATTAGATAGTTTAACGTTTATATAGTTAATTAATTAACTGTTTTGTACTGATTTATTAACTAACTATGCAATTAAATGTATACGCTCCACGCTAAACGCTATACGCTAGTTTAAACGATATACAAATTTAATTTTGTGCTTTATTAAATGCTATTCACTATTCACTAATTTAAGTTATTTCCTTCATTAAATTTTCATTAAATTCATCTTTTAAATCGATATCTTCTTTAATATCTACTTCTTTATCTTGAGAATCTAAAACTTGTACATCTAAACATAAACTACGTAATTCTTTAATTAAAACTTTAAACGATTCTGGCATTCCTGGGGCAGGGATACATTCACCCTTAACAATAGCTTCATAAGTTTTAATTCTTCCCAACACATCATCTGATTTTATAGTTAAAAGCTCCTGGAGATTGTAAGCAGCACCGTATCCTTCTAATGCCCAAACTTCCATTTCACCAAATCTTTGGCCTCCAAACTGTGCTTTCCCTCCTAAAGGTTGTTGGGTAACCAAAGAGTACGGGCCGGTAGAACGAGCATGTATTTTATCAGCTACTAAATGAGCTAATTTTAAAATATAGCTGTAACCTACAGTAACCCTTAGGTCAAATGGCCTACCTGTTCTACCATCATAAAGAATTGTTTTGCCGTCTTTGGGTAGACCTGCTTCTATTAAAGCTTCTTCAATTTCCTCTTCTTTTGCGCCGTTAAAAATAGGAGTTATAACTCTAAGACCTAAAGTTTTAGCAACCCAGCCTAAATGTACTTCTAAAACTTGCCCCACGTTCATCCGAGAGGGAACTCCTAAAGGATTCAATACTATTTCTATTGGTGTGCCATCTGACATAAAGGGCATATCAGCCTCAGGCAAAATTTTGGCAATAACTCCTTTATTTCCATGTCTTCCCGAAATCTTATCCCCTTCTGAAATCTTTCTTTTTTGGGCAATAAATACTTTTACTAATTGATTTACTCCCGGGGGAAGGTCGTCATTATTTTCCCTGGAAAATACTTTTACACCTATAACCTT
>JAHIPN010000064.1 GCA_018894595.1 bacterium | reverse complement strand
GCCCTACCTATTCAAGGCAAATTAATTTCTGAGTACGGAAGACAAAAAAATACTGATTTTAATACTTATACCTTTAATTCTGGAATAGATATTAGTGCTCCCCTTGGACAGGTAGTTCATGCAGCCGGTTCGGGAGAGGTAATTTATACTGGAAATATAAAAGGATACGGGCAGATAATAATTATTGATCATGGAGGAAGGATTACTACTCTGTATGCCCACCTTTCTAAAATTTTAATAGATATTGGTGATAAAGTAAAAAAGGAACAATCTATAGGCCAGGTGGGCGATAGTGGTGGCGTTTCTTCTCCCAGGCTGCATTTTGAAGTTAGAGTAGAAGGCAAACCTACAGACCCTATGAACTGGCTATAAATTCAAACATTCTAAAAATTGGACGGTGAAAAATTTGATAAATATAAAAAGAAAGAAAATAATTACTTTAATTTCGATTCTTGTATTGGTTTCTATAATAGGTGGATTCCTATTTTATAATGTTGGGGCAAATGGCAAGACTAATGAAGAGACGTTATTTGACAACTTAGAGCCTTTCTTTGAAGCTTTAAATTTGGTAAGGTATGAATACGTAAAGAAAGATATAGATTTAGATATAGTTATTCAGGGGGCTATAAGAGGCATGCTTAAAGCCCTTGATGATCCCTATACTCGTTATATGGACCCTCAGGCACTTAAAAGAGAGCAGGAAGATATGTTTTTAGGTTATTTTGGAGGGTTAGGGATAATCATCTCTATAAAAGATGAGCAATTAACTATAATCTCTCCCATTGAGGATACCCCAGCTTATAGAGCAGGAATAAAAGCAGGAGATAAGATAGTGGAGATTGATGGAAAATCAACAGAAGGAATGGGGCTAGATGAAGCAGTAAATATTTTAAGAGGGGAGAAAGGAACCGAAGTTACCTTAGGAATTAAAAGAGAAAATATAGAGGAAATTTTAGAAATTACCATAATTCGAGACATAATCGAAGTTAAAGCGGTAAAAAAGAAAGTAATGGGTAAGGATAATAACCTTGGTTATATCCGAATTGCTACTTTTAATGTGAATACCGAACCTGAACTAAAAGAAGTACTAAATGAATTTAAAAAAGATAGTAATATTCAGGGGATTATTCTCGATTTACGTAATAATCCGGGAGGATTATTGGATAGCGCCATAGAGGTGGCCAGTAAATTTATAAAAGAAGGACCGGTTGTCCATATCAAGGATAGAGATGGGATAGTAGCTACTATAGAATCCAGAGGAAACAAATATCCCGAATGGCCTTTATTTGTGTTGATTAATGAGGGAAGTGCAAGTGCTTCGGAGATTGTAGCCGGAGCGATTCAGGATTCCGGAAGAGGGAAATTATTAGGAGAGAGGACATTTGGTAAGGGAGTAGTTCAGCAAGTCTTCAATCTTTATGATGGTTCAGGAATTGCTATTACCACTTCTGAATATTATACCCCAAGTGAACGATCTATAAATCATATCGGTATTGAACCAGATATATTAGTAGAACCGGTAGAAGATAGCGAACAGGATATGCAATTAAATAAGGCTATACAGTTCTTGGAAGAGAAATTGAGATAATCGTTAGCATAATTAGTCGTTAGTGAATAGTGAATAAGTCGTAGGGGCAGACCTTGTGTCTGCCCTTCAGAAACCAGTTAACCAAATTGAGAGGAATTTTATTTTGAAAAAGAGCCAAAGAGAAATTATAAATATTATTGCTTTAGTAATTATTTTGATCATAGCTTTTAATATTTCTAATTTATTCAATAAGTCTATTAAGGAAGAAAATAGTCTTCGTAATACCCAGAATGCTAACCCAACCACCACTACTAATGAAGTAGAGTTGGAAGTAAAGGAACCTGAAGAAACTACTTATGACAGCGAACAATATACAGATTTAATAGTTAATGATTTAGCCTCTTCAGAGGGAGAGATAAGCTTTTCCCCTAAAGTAGCTTTTATAATAGATGATTTAGGATATGAAACAGAAGTGGCGAAAAAGATGATGGAATTGGAATTTCCTGTGGCACTATCTATATTACCTTTTCTCCAGTATTCTGAGTTTATTGCCGAAGAAGGCAGAAAAAATAATCAAGAAATTATGTTGCATCTACCCATGGAACCCGGTAATTCTTCTGCTAACCCTGGACCTGGCGCCATTAAATCCTATATGTCGGAAGAAGAAATCAGACAGGCTGTTAGAGACTGTATTTTAAATTTCCCTTATATTATAGGAGTTAATAATCATATGGGCTCAAGGATTACCGAAGATAGAGAAATAATGGAGATAGTTTTAGAAGAGATTAAAGGATATAATTTGTTTTTCATAGATAGTATAACCACTAATGATTCCATTGCTTATGAGGTAGCCCAAGAGATGAAAATTAAGTCTGCAGTAAGGTCAGTCTTTTTGGATAATGTGAATGATATGGAATATATTAAAGGACAGATGTTAGAAGTTCAAGAGACTGCCTTAAGAGAAGGAGAGGTTATTGCTATTGGTCATAGCCGCATAAATACCTTTTATGTATTGAAGAGGATGATTCCCGAATTGATTAAAGCTGGTATAGAAATAGTCCCGGTTTCAGAATTAGTTAAATAAGTCCCTGTTAAAAATTCTGGATTCCTGCTACCTAACCCTTGTTTCCCCGCCTTCTTTTTTCTTTAGTTTTTTCTTGTATTTCTTTTCCTTTCTTTTTTTCTCTAATTTTCTTTCTTAACTCGATACTATATACTCAATACTATCCTTAAAAGATTGTGTTATCAATGCTTTTGTATTATAATAATTTTGTTTCTTATAAAAAAATAACGTATAGCGTATAGTACTATTCACTAACGACTAATAAGGGTGGAGGAAAAATGGAGGATAATAAAATTAGAGTTAGATTTGCACCCAGTCCAACTGGTTATTTACATATTGGCGGAGCTCGAACGGCTTTATTTAACTGGCTTTATGCCAGACATTATAAAGGAACTTTTATTTTACGCATTGAAGATACCGACCAAGTAAGGTCTACCGAAGAAGCAGTAAATGTGATATTGGAAGGCATGAAATGGTTGGGTTTGGATTGGGATGAAGGCCCCGGAAAAGGCGGGGAATACAGTCCTTATTATCAGATGCAGAGATTGCATCTTTATCAAAAATATGCTGAGCAATTATTGAAAGACAAAAAAGCCTATTATTGTTATTGTACCAGAG
>JAHIPN010000063.1 GCA_018894595.1 bacterium | reverse complement strand
AATACTTGTGATGGCGATAGTTTTTTTTCTTGAAAAGCCTTATTAAGTATTATGGCTCTTTCCCCCATTTTTTTGAGTTTTGAATTATGGTTTTGCGTTTTTAGCTTTAAGTTTTTCACTGTAAGCTGAAAACTTTCCACTTGCAACTCGAATATTGTATTTTGTATTTTCCTTACACTTATAACCCACATCTATACGCTATACGCTAAACGCTCTACGCTAATTTAATTATTTTCTCCAAAATTCCGGAATTACCAGAATCAGAACAGTATATATTTCCAATCGACCCAATAACATACAAATAGTTAAAACAATTTTTCCCAAAGGTGGTATGAAGGCATAGGTTTGAACTGGGCTGACCAGTCCAAGACCCGGTCCCACATTTCCTAAGGTAGCTGCTACAGATGCTGTTGCACTTATTATATCCAGCCCTAATATAGTCATTATAAAAGAAGAGATAACAAAAATAAAGATATAAAGAAAGAAAAATCCGGTAATATTGCGCATCACATCCTCAGAAACTACCTTATCTCCCAATCTAATCGGAAATACCGCTTGAGGATGAATCAATTTACGAAATTCTCTATGGGCTTGTTTTATGAGGAGGAGAACCCGAATATTTTTAATAGCCCCACCGGTCGAACCGGCGCAACCGCCTATGAACATTAAAATAAGTAAAATACTTTTGGAAAATGCTGGCCAGGTATCAAAATCTGCGGTCGTAAAACCGGTAGTGGTGGCGATTGATACAACCTGAAAAGAGGCGTATCTCAGGGCGGTAAAAACTGAATTATAGATATATATTCTCAGCTCAGCAGTAATTGCGACAATTGAGAACATAAGCACCCCAGTATAAAAAAGAAATTCTTTATCCTTAAAGAGAGCTTTTACATTTCCATGGAGAGTTTTGTAGTGCAGAGTAAAGTTCGCTCCAGCAATAAACATAAAGAAGATTATTATGTTTTCAAATACCGGATTATTATAGGCAGCTACGCTTAAATTTCGGGGAGTAAAACCTCCGGTAGCCATTGTTCCGAACATATGAGTGAGAGCATCAAATAAAGACATGCCGGTAAAGTATAAACAGGCTACCTGTAAAACAGAAATTAATATATACACCTCCCATAGAAGTTTAGCTGTTTCTTTTATTCTTGGTTTTATTCGATCTGGTTCTGGTCCAGGGACCTCTGATTTAAATAATTGTGTCCCTCCTGCTCCTAAAGCAGGTAGAATAGCAACTACTAACACTATAATCCCCATACCGCCCAACCATTGTATAAAATTACGCCAGAAAAGTATAGAATAAGGATTACCTTCAATAGGCTCCAGTACTGTAGCCCCACTGGTAGTAAATCCTGACATCGATTCAAAATAAGCATCAACAAAATTGGGGAAAGTTCCGGCGAGTACGAAGGGAAGGGCTCCAAAACAAGCAGCAAATATCCAACCCAGGGTAGCAATAGCAAATCCTTCTTTACGACCGATAGGTTCTTTTGAAGAAAAAAATTTCCACAACAAAAGACCGCTTAAAGAAGTAATAGCCATAGAAAGTAAGAAAGCATTAATTACTGTTTCCTGATAGTAAATAGCATAAAAAAGAGGAAGCAACATACTTAATCCTAAGAAAAATAAAAGGCTACCTAAGGTATTTAGGACAATCTTATATTTCAATTTTATTTCTCCCCACCACCGAATATTTTTTCAATTTCCCTTATATCAGATGACAAGGTAAATATAATTATCTTATCTTCAGGTTTAATGATATCATTGCCATGAGGGATAATAACTTCATCTTTACGAACAATTGCACCGATAATGCTATTCCGGGGTAGATTAGCTTTTTTTAATGGTGTGTTAATAATTTTTGAGTGGGGACTAACTATCAATTCAATAACTTCGGCTTTTCCTTCTTTTAATAAAGTTAAAGAGATAATTTTTCCTCTTCGAATAAATCGTAAGATGGCAGAAGCAGTAGTCATTCTGGGATTTACTACAGCATCTACTCCAATTTTTTCCAGTATGGGAATATAATTCATTCTATCTACTTT
>JAHIPN010000062.1 GCA_018894595.1 bacterium | reverse complement strand
TAAACCGGGCAGATTATATTGAGCAAATTGGAACCGGAATAAATCGGATTAAAAATTCTGTTAAAGAACACGGTCAGGGAAGTGTAGAATTTTATTATAATAACTTCTTTGTCGTGACTTTTACAAAAACCAAAAAGGTCACCAAAAAGGTCACCAAAAAGGTCACCAAAAAGGTCACTGAAAATCAAAAGAAAATATTAGATAATATCAAAGAAAATCCAAATATTACTACACAGGAATTATCTAAAAAAGTTGGTATTTCAGATCGAAAAATAAAAAACAACATTAAAAAATTAAAAGAAAATAATCTTTTAAAAAGAATTGGCTCTCCAAAAGGTGGTCATTGGGAAGTAATTGATAAAGAATAGTAATTTATTCTAAAAATGATAAAAAGAGAGATTACTTAATGAATAGGAACAGGCAACGGTTCTCTGTTCCTATTTACCCTCCTTCTGAAACCCTTTATTTACAAGGCTTTCGATCCCCTTCAGGAACACCCTTTTAACGCACGTAGAGTGCCTTTAAACGCGCCTCATTTTTCGAAAAATTGGCAATTACGACCCCCTTTTTTGACCTATTTTTACCTCCCCCAAATCATGAACCCCTTTATAAATAGCCACTTTCAGTTTTTAAAAGAGTGAAATTTTAGTCAAAAAAGTGCCATTTTTAAGGGGCAAAGTACCTATTTTTAAAATCATGCGTTTAAGGGCACTTATAGTGGTTTTCTTTCTGAAACCTTATTTTACAAGGGTTTCAAGAAGGCCTTTTTCTACAGATTTTACACACTTTCCCCTCTGTCATTCCCGCTTTCCCATATGTCATTCCCGCGCAGGCGGGAATCCATCTTCTCTGTTATTGCCAAAATACAGCATAAACAAAGGAGATTAATATAGATAGAATTAGAGCATTATCGGTTTTTATGAGAAAAAATGGCAAGGCTCTAAAACGTAGAAGACATAAGGGTTTCTGCGTTTTTTTGTTATATGGAATAGTGTTACTTCTTCTAAATTATGAAGAAAACAAGACAAAAAGGGCTAAAAACGCTATTTTTAGGAGCTTGAAAGCCTTGCAAAATAAGGGTTTCAACGAAATATCGCCGTAGCTGCGTTTCTTGAGGTTGCCTAAGGTGATTTGTCCTATTTTTTAAAATAGGCGCTTAAAAGGGCTTAAAATGGCTTATTTTAGATGTGGGCTGAAAGCCTTATTTTATAAGGGTTTGAGTGAGGAGATTGTCAGAACAACCGTCCACTTGACAATTGTTTGTAAGTAAATATTGTTAGTTTTAATCCCTCTGTCATTCCAACTCTCTTTCTGTCATTGCGAGGAGTGAAGCGACGCGGCAATCCCTATTCCCCAAACCAACAACCGAAAACTTTTCTTCCAAAAAAGAAGGACTTTTGACAATTAATGCAGTATATAAATAACAGTTTGTTTTTATACAAAATCACAATTTTTCTTAAAAAACTTAAAAAAATCATAATTTTTTCTTATTTTTCAAATTATTTTCATAATTGTTGCCGTACTGTAGTTGTAGCCGTGTGATATAATTATAAAAAATATCGTATTTTAATTAGAAAAAGAGGTTAATAGGTAAATTTTTAATCAGTTAGGAGAATATCCAAAATGCAACCATTATCTCAATTTCAATCTCAACCAAAATCGGAATTACAAAATAAATCTTCAGATTTAACTTTTATAACTAATGAAAAGAATCAAAGTCTCGCAAATAGATTTAGGACCCTCATCAAGGATACCCAATTTTTTGATGTTCTAGTAGGATATTTTTATACCAGTGGTTTTTATGAAATTTATAAATCACTCGAAAAGACAGAAAAAATTAGAATACTTGTCGGTATAAATACCAACGTCTCTAATCTCCCTGCACCCACCTTAAATGAAAATTCAATTAATTCACCTCAGCAGCAAACTCTACAATTTTCCCACTCAGAAGCAAAAAAACAATTCTCTGAAGAAGTTACCAATGAAATGGAAAATTCTCCAGACAGCAAGGAAGTAGAAGAAGGGGTTCATATTTTTTTAGAATGGCTAAAAAGCGGAAAATTAGAAATTAAAGCATATCCTTCTGCAAATATTCATGCCAAGCTTTATATTATGACTTTTTCGGAAAGTGACCGAGACGCAGGCCGAGTAATTACCGGCTCCAGCAATTTTACCAAAGCCGGCCTTCTTGATAATTTAGAATTCAATGTGGAATTAAAAAATAGGTCTGATTATGATTTTGCCCTAAATAAATTTAATGAATTATGGGAAGATGCTGTGGATTTAAAAGACAGATATCAAGATACTATCCAAACAAAAACCTGGCTAAACAATAATATTACACCCTATGAACTTTATTTAAAATTTTTATACGAATATTTCCAGGATGACCTCAAGCAAGCCGAAGAAATATTTTACAAATATGTGCCCAAAGATTTTATGAAACTTGAATATCAGGAACAGGCGGTTTTAAATGCCAAAAAAATCCTTCAGGAATACGGCGGTGTTTTTATCTCTGACGTAGTAGGTCTGGGCAAAACTTATATCTCTGCCCTCTTGGCCCAGCAATTAGATGGCCGCCATTTAGTTATTGCCCCTCCCATGCTTTTAGATAAAGACAGCCCCGGTTCCTGGCCCAATATTTTTTCTGGTTTTAAGGAACAGGCAGATTTTGAATCATTGGGTAAATTAGATAAATTACTCAAACGAGATATTACTAAATATAAAAATATTTTTATTGATGAAGCCCATCGTTTTCGCAATGAATCAAATACTACTTACGAAATGCTCGCTCGGATTTGCCGGGGCAAAAGAGTCATCTTAGTAACCGCCACTCCCTACAACAATTATCCCAGAGATATCTTAAGCCAACTAAAATTATTTCAAAAATCCAAAAAAAGCACAATTCCTAATCTTCCCAATTTAGAGAGATTTTTCTCCCACTTAGAAAAGAAATTAAAAAAATTAGACCGCAAACGAAATTATTCGGAATATATTAGAGCTGTAAAAGAAAACTCCCGAGAGATTAGGGAAAAAGTTTTAAAATATCTGATGGTACGCCGAACTAGAACCGAAGTAATTAAATATTTTACTCGAGAATTAGAAAAACAAAAAATGAAATTTCCTGAAGTTGTAACTCCTAAACCGGTATTTTATCAACTAAACGACCAAGAGGACAAGATTTTTACCAAAACTATCAAAATGATTGCTCTTGATTTTAATTATAGCCGCTATACACCTCTTCTTTATTACCGGGGAGAAATTACTCAACCGGAAAAATTGGCTCAAACAAATATGAGGAAATTTATGAGAATTCTTTTAGTAAAAAGGTTGGAAAGCAGTTTTTATGCCTTCCGACAAAGCATCAATCGATTTATTCATTCTTACGAAAAATTCATAGAAGAATTTGATAAGGGGAATGTATATGTTAGTAAAAAATACATTAATAAAATATTTGAATTCCTGGAAAATGATAATGATGAAGCAATCCAAAAACTAATTGAAGAAGATAAAGCTGTAAAATATTTATCCGAAGAGTTTGATCCAAAATATAGAAGGCTCTTAGAAAAAGATTTAAAGACTTTAAGAGAAATTCAAAAAATATGGAGCGCAGTAGGCCGAGACCCCAAATTGCTCCAATTTTTAGATATCCTTTCTTCCCATCCTATTCTGAAGAAAAATAAATTAATAGTATTTACTGAATCTAAAGAGACCGCAGATTATTTAAATGATAATTTGCAAAAATACAAAGTAATAAAATTTACCGGGGGTTCAAGTGAATACACCCGGAGAAAAGTAATTGAAAATTTTGACCCCAAAGCCCGCTCTTCCCGGGATGATTTCAGAATATTAATCTCAACAGAGGTCTTGTCAGAAGGAGTAAATCTACATAGATCTAATGTAGTCATCAATTATGATATCCCCTGGAATCCTACCCGTATGATGCAAAGAGCAGGAAGAATCAACCGGGTAGATACTAAATTTGATAAAATTTACACTTTTAATTTTTTCCCAAGCAAACAATCCAATGATCTTATTAAGTTAAAAGAAGCAGCGGCAGCAAAAATACATGCCTTTATCACTTTATTGGGAAATGATGCCCGCTTGCTTACCGAAAATGAAGAAATAGAATCCCACGAATTGTTTAACCGCTTAACCTCCAAAGAAGCTATCATCGGTGAGGATGAAGGACAGGAAAGCGATTTAAAATATTTAAAAATAATTAAAGATATCCGGGAAGATAATCCGGATTTATTTGCCAGAATTAAGTCTTTGCCCAAAAAGGCGAGAACTGCCAGGATATATAAACAAAAAACCAATAGCCTTTTAACTTATTTCCGTAAAGGCAAACTTCAGAAATTTTTCATGGGTGCACCACATCAGGAATCTCAAGAATTAGATTTTATCACTACCGCAAAAACCTTAGAAGCAAAAGAAAATACTAAGCGAGAAAAATTGAATCCTGCTTTCTATCCTTTATTAGAGAAAAACAAAGAAGCCTTCGAATTTGCTACTCAAGAAGAAGGGCGAGAAATAAAATTAACCGGTGGCAGGGATTCTGCCACCCAGGTTTTAAAAATACTAAAAGCCATTTCTAAAGACACCAGAAAATTTACTGAGGAACAAGAAGATTACTTAAAAAAAGTAATGCAAAAGATTACAGAAGGAGCTCTGCCGAAACAGACTACCAAAATACTACTTCAGGAATTGAATAATGAATTAAAAAAGACCATAAATCCTTTAACAATATTGGCAGTATTGCAAAAAAATATTGCTCCGGAATTTTTACAAGAACATCTATCAGAAAGTGCCGCTCAGACTTCAGGTCCAAGAGAAGTCATTTTATCTGAATATTTGATAGGAGAATAAACTATGGATAGAGAACAAGCAAAAAGAAATATTAAAGAGACTTTTGAGGCATCCTTTAATGAAGAGAAATTTATTTATTTCATTATTAATCTATTTAACCTTAAACAAAGTGACATCAAAAATACATCCTTCGGTGTTCGCCAGGGATATAATATCCCTGAAATGTTTAGGTCTTATATTAGTAGATTTCAAAGAATTGCAAAATATTTAAAAGATGACAATAGAATTGATGTTTTAATTGTCTATCTTAAAAAAGAAACTTCTATAGAATATGCACGAAGTATGCAAAGAAATTTTATTGCGGGGTATCTCAAAGGTAATTATGGCAGTGATAATTTAAAAGATGCTGCATTAGTCGCTTTCGTTTCTCCCGATAAAGAAGACTGGAGATTTTCCCTGGTAAAGATAGATTATCGTTTTGAAGAAGGAAAAACAGGAAGAAAGGTAAAAGAAGAATTCACTCCAGCCCGACGTTGGTCATTTCTGGTAGGTAAAAATGAAAAAAGCCATACTGCCCAAAGCCAATTGGTTGATATGCTGGCTGATGACAAACATAATCCCACACTCTCTCAGCTGGAGGAAGCCTTTAATATTGAAACAGTTACTAAGGAATTTTTTATACAATACCGCAATCTATTTATTCAAACTAAAGAAGCTTTGGATAAAGTGCTAGAGATTAATCCTAAAGTCAAATTTGAGTTTGAAGCGAAAGGTGTTAATACGATAGACTTTGCCAAAAAACTGTTAGGACAGATTGTCTTTCTCTATTTCCTACAGAAAAAAAGCTGGTTTGGGGTAGGACGTGATAGTAACTGGGGGACCGGTTCCAAGCATTTTCTACGCGAATTATTCGAGAAAAAACATAGCAGTTATTATAATTTCTTTAATGATATCCTGGAGCCCCTATTCTATGAAGCCTTACGTGTTGGTGAGGACCGAAGACATTTAGATTATTATTATAGTCGATTTAATTGCAGAATTCCTTTTCTAAATGGTGGATTATTTGATCCCATTGGAAATTATGATTGGGTTCACACTGATATAGTTCTACCAGATAGTCTTTTTTCCAATAACATTTCCACTAAAGAAGGCGATATCGGGAATGGCATTTTAGACATTTTTGACCGTTATAACTTCACTGTCAGGGAAGACGAACCTCTAGAAAAAGAAGTTGCCATTGATCCCGAGCTGTTGGGCAAAGCGTATGAGAAATTTAATGCAATTCGTCCTGATAATTTTGAGGAGTACAAGAAAGTCCTAAGAAGCGGTAAAAAGGGAAGTGAAAATAAATTTAACAAGCAATACGGTGTCTACTATACCCCTCGGGAGATTGTTCACTATATGTGCCAGCAGAGCTTGATTCACTACTTGATGGCCGAATTAAATGGCGATGCAGTTAGTTATGAAAGAGTTGGCGAATCCAACTTGGATATGTTCGGCAATAAAGCAAGAAAAGGGCAACTGGATATTACCATTGAGCATAAAGATCACCCAACAATTCTTAAAGAGGATATTGATGCTTTTATTCGCTTAGGAGAACAATTTCGGGAAAATGATGAAATCGCCTTAATAAAAGAAGAGCAGATTAATAATGGAATGCAAAAAAGCAGTACGATAGAACCACTACTGCCTGAAAGTATTCGTAAAAATGCATCCCTGATAGATGAAAAGTTGGAAAACATAACTATCTGTGACCCAGCTGTGGGCAGTGGTGCTTTTCCAGTTGGCATGATGAATGAAATTGTCAAAGCCAGGACCGTGCTAACCCCATATCTTGAAGATGATTTTCGCACTACCTACAATTTTAAACGCCAGTGTATCGAGAAATCCCTTTATGGTGTAGATATTGATCCCGGTGCAGTAGAAATAGCCAAACTACGCCTATGGCTCTCCTTAATTATAGAAGAGGAAGACTTTAAAGAGATTAAACCCCTGCCGAATTTGGATTACAAAATTGTCTGCGGGAACTCATTACTCGGTTATCCTTATACGCCAAGAGGACTTGAAAAGATAGAACAATTAAAAATAGAATTCTTTAATGAAACTAATCCTCTTAAGAAGAATAAATTGAAAGATCAAGTAAATGACGCAATTTACAGTTTATATAAGGATACAAATAGAAGTCTTGGGTATAAAGTAAATTTTGATTTTAAAATTAATTTTTCTGAAATTTTTAGAAAAAATGGTGGATTTGATGTGGTTATTGCCAATCCGCCTTATGTTGGTATAGCAAAATTAGTTACAAAAAATTTATTAAAGAAACAGAACTTCACAACCTTTGAAAGCACAGGAGATATTTATTCGCTTTTCTACGAAAAGGGGAATTGGTTATTAAAATATAAAGGCTTATTGTGTTTTATTACTTCAAATAAATGGCTGAGAACAAATTATGGTCGAAGTACACGAAAGTTTTTTTTAGAGCATACGAATCCTCTCCAATTACTTGATTTTGGACAATCTATGGTTTTCGATAGTGCAATTGTGCATTCCAATATTTTGCTTTTTGAAAAAGCTACTAACCAACACAAAACATTGGCTTGTCAGTTGAAAGAAACAGAATACAAATTAAATAAATCTCTTGTGAGCTATTTTGAACAATACCAAATCTTGGTTGATTATTTTACTGAGGATATCTGGAGCATTAAAAGTAAGCAGGAAATTCAGATCAAGGAAAAAATTGAAAGAGTTGGTGAACCTTTAAGAAATTGGAAAATAAATTTTTATCGAGGCATTTTGACAGGTTTAAATGAGGCATTTATTATAGACACTAAAACTAAAAATGAACTCATACAAAAAGATGCTAAGAATACTGAAATCATTAAACCAATTTTAAGGGGTAGAGATGTTAGACGTTATTATTGCAAATTTGCTAATTTCTGGCTTATCAATACCCACAACGGATTGAAACATAAAGGCATCAAACAGATTGATGTTCAAAAAGAATTTCCAACTATTTACAAATATCTATTACGATTTAAAGATAAAGCTGAACCAAGAGCTGACCAAGGTGATCACTGGACTAATTTACGAAATTGTGCATTTTTGCATGAAATTGAAAAACCTAAAATTGTTTTTTCAGAAATAGTTAGCGAACCACAATTTCATCTTGACATAGAAAACTATTATCCTGAAGCTACTGCCTTCCTAATCACAGGCAATAATTTAAAATATCTAATTGCTTTGCTTAATTCCAAAACAATCACATACGTTTTTAAAAACTTCTATGCAGGTGGGGAGTTGGTAGGGAAATATCGTTATAAAAAGGCATTTTTACAAAACTTACCCCTTGCTCAAATATCCAAAAGTCAACAGCAGCCTTTCATTTCTTGTGTTGACAGCATCATTACCATCACCAAAGACGAAGATTATCTGCAAAACCAGCAAAAACAGGCAAGAGTCAAAAATCTGGAGCAGGAGATTGACCAGATGGTGTATCAATTATACGGCTTGACCGAGGAGGAGATAGCAATTATAACTGGAAACGTGAAGTAAACTCACAGAAAGGATTAATATGTTTTTATCAGAATTAAAGATTTGGAACTTTAGAAAATATGGAACATGTGAAAATGGTACTGCCGGATTACATTTAATGTTTAACGAAGGTTTAAATTTACTTGTTGGCGAAAACGATTCAGGTAAAACAGCTATTATTGATGCTATTAAATTTGTTCTGCAAACACAAAGTTATGATTATCAGCGATTAGAGGAAGAAGATTTTTTTCTAAAACCAGCACCAGGGCCCATTGATAGCAACAGAACAAAATCACTCAAAATAGAATGTATACTCCGCGGTTTTGATGATAAAAATAATGAAGCGGCCAATTTCTTAGAATGGCTTGGTATTGAAAAGAACAAAGATGATGGTCTTGATGAATATTTTCTCAAGGTCACTCTAAACGGTGAACGCAAGGGTAGAAAGATTAATCATAATATAAAAGCTGGTCCTGACGATGAAGGGACTCAACTTGATGGAGCTGCAAGGGATTTTTTAAGGCTAACTTATCTTAAGCCCCTCAGGGATGCGGAAAGGGAATTAATTCCCGGAAGAAGGTCTCGTCTGGCTCAAATTTTAAAAAGTCATGAAACATTTTCTTCTGACTCGGAAGCGGAGCATACAATAACTAAAATTGCCGAAACAGCGAACAAACAAATTGAAGGTTATTTTGAAGGAAAAGATGAAAATAATGTTGATATTGAAGATCAGTCCGGTAAATATTTACTATCAGATATAAATGAATATTTAAAAGAGTTCTTCACAGAAGAAGAAATTAATAAAATTGCTAAATTTAAGCTCTCCGGCCAAAGCTTGTCGGGTATTTTAGAAAAGCTAATTCTTGATTTTATCGAAGAGAATCCAGGATTAGGTTCTTATAATCGTTTATACATTGCTACAGAACTATTGCTCTTAAAACGTACCAACTATTATGGCTTGAAATTGTCTTTGATTGAAGAAATCGAGGCTCATTTACATCCACAAGCGCAACTGAGATTAATCGAATATCTGCAGAATGAGATAGCGGAAAAATCCAAAGTTCAGTTAATAATGACAACCCATAGTCCTAATTTAGCCTCAAAAGTAAAACTTAATAACCTCATAATTTGTAAGGATGATAAAGCTTTCCCGATGGGAAGTGATTCTACTGCATTAGAAAAAGGGGATTATTTATTTTTAGAACGTTTTTTAGATGTCACAAAGGCTAATTTATTTTTTGCGCATGGGGTTATCTTGGTTGAAGGTGACGCAGAAAACATTTTAATTCCGGTCATAGCAGATATTCTTGATAAATCTCTTTCTAAGCATGGTGTATCGGTTGTGAATGTCCAAAGTACGGCTTTTCTAAGATATTCAAGGATTTTCAAAAGGAGATTAGGAGAAGAAATAGGGATTAAAGTATCTGTTGTAACCGATAATGACATTAAACCCGATTCAGGGCTTTCTCCGGAAGAGATTGAAGGCAAAAGAGCAGAAAAAGAGGAAAAATACAATGGGCACGGAATAAAAACTTTCATTTCGCCGAATTGGACTTTGGAATACGATATTTCCTTAAGCACTCTTAGGAAGGAATTTTATAATGCCGTACTCCAGGCAGAGAAAATTCAAAATAGCGATACTTATGGTTTGACACCTGAAAAAATCGAGGAAGTAGACCAAAAGGTTAAGGCTGATTTTACTAAATGGGCCTCTGAGTGTAAAACAGAGCAAGAAATTGCAAAAGAAATTTATAAAGGCTACATACTCAAAAAGGAAATTTCTAAGCCAATTATTGCTCAATGTTTTACGATGTTACTCGAACGACAAGAACGTGAAGAATTAAGAAAAGAGATTGAACTTGACGGAAAATTAAAATATATCGTGGATGCTATAAAATATGTTACGGGATGACCAATGCAAATAAATATTACCAATAAAGATATTTCTTGGGCAGAACGAATTCTTTTGCCGACCGGTGAACACTTCGATGAAAAACAAAAAGCAGTAATAAGGTGTTTTGAAACCAAAGATATTCTTGCCTGTCCGGGTAGTGGTAAAACAACAGCTTTACTTGCCAAGTTATTAATTTTTTCGCAGCACATGCCACTTAAGAATAATAGAGGAATATGCGTATTGACTCACACGAATGTGGCTATAGATGAAATAAAAAGTCTTGCTGACTTTGCTTCCGAAAAGCTCTTTAATTACCCAAATCATTTTGGAACAATTCAAAGCTTCGTGGATAAATATCTTGCGATACCAGCATATATACAAAGATTTCACAAAAGACCGTTTTGTATTGATAATGAATTTTTTAATTCGGTTATCGGAAGAAGCTATAACACCTTGCATGCTGCAGGGATTTGGCTCGATAACAGGAGGGAAGGGGGATTGGAATATCTTAGAGAACTACGATTCAACAAAGACAACTTCTGTATTTCGCCAAAACCTAATGGGCAAGCATTTATAAATATTAATACAAAAACCTACAAAGAAATCAATAGCTTAAAACTACGCATTCTTGATTGGGGTTATTTGTGTTATGATGATGCATACTCATTGGCATTTGAATACCTTAGGGGACATCCTCAAATTAGAGAACTTATCTCAAAAAGATTTGCCTATGTTTTTATTGATGAAATGCAGGATACAAGCACAACCCAGTCTGAACTTTTCAATAATATCTTCAATGAAGATGTTATTATTCAAAAAATAGGCGATTTAAATCAATCAATATTTGACTATAACACTGATTTAGAATGCGGATGGACAGTAAATGATGATAGAACTATGTTTATTACAGGCAGTAAAAGATTTTCAAGTTCTATTGCAAGCAAGGTGGAGGATCTTTGTGTTTGCCGGCAGTCCATAACAGGGGTTGGCAGACAAAATGAAATTATTCCTATAATCATTGTTTATAATAATAACACTATTCAGCAAGTTCTAAACCAATTCGGTGAAATAATTATAAAAAATAACCTGCATCAATATGAGAATAGTATATTTAAAGCAGTTGGTTGGCGAGGTAAACCGCATGACAGAGAAAAAAGAACTATACCAAGCTACTGGGACGGCTACTCCAAAGAAATAAAAGTTAAAAGAACTGAATTTAGTAATCTAAGAAGTTATTTAGCTCCGCAACCTGATAGTTTGATTATTTCTAAGGGGATGAATTTTTACAAAGAAAGATTGGTTTGCGCTTTCTTAAATTGTTTAAGAATTGCCAAAATTACTAACAACGATAGGCCGTTCACAGATAAGAAACTGCATAGATATATCCTAGAAAAAGATCCGAATTTTTACAAAGATTTTCGGACTAGATTGGCTACATGGTGTTTGCAGATTCACAAACAAAAAGAAGTTTTTGAAGAGATAAATAATTTTTTAACAAATGAATTTAGGAATTTTTTCAATTATCAGGTGAACGGTGAGCTTACAGATTTTATTAATTCTTCCGATTTGGAAGTGGATAAAGAAGAAGCCCTGCAAAACAATAATATATATAAATATTCTTCTGGAACAATCGAGATTGAAATCGAAGTTTCGACTATTCACGGGGTTAAAGGCGAAACACATACCGCAACTTGCTACCTTGAAACTTTCTTCCGTGACTATGACATAAAGAGAATAATGGATTACATGAAGGGTCAGTACACTGTACCAACAAAAAAAACGGTGATACAAAATCTTAAAATGGCATTCGTAGGAATGTCGCGTCCATCCCATCTTCTTTGCGTTGCGGTTCATAGCGATAATATTTTCGGACAAGAAGAAGCATTGCACAGAAGCGGTTGGGATGTTAATAATGATTTGTGTACAAGTAACAATGATTGAAATAAGTAGATTATTTATAAGCGATCGTCGAAAAGCATCTGGTGTGATGTTTCTGTATAATATAGTAAAAATAGTAAAGAGCCTCCGTAACTATGAGACTGAAAAAAGATCAGGGAACGGTTGAGGAAGAAAAGGGGTCTCAACATTTGACATAAGATGTTGATATGTCAAATGTTGAGATCTGACCCCACTACCCGATTTAAATAGGACAATAGGTCCCACTTTCTTTATAACTTTAAAGAAAGATTTAGATTCTGAAAAAGGCACTAGAAAAAAATATGATCTAAAATCTAGTAAACTTCTTACTTGAATATAACTACTTAAGAAAAATGGGGGTTGGAGCATATAACCCCCTATGAAAAGCTAGAAAGAGTTACCAAAATATTGAGCTGGCACAACTCAACTGTACTAGCACAATATTTCAGTAACTCTTTCTAGCGGAAAACCTATAGTATCTGAGGAGTTTATTAACCGGATGGTTGAGGTATTGGCTATTACTATAGATAAACGTCTTAAAGTAAGACCTTAAAAAAAATAGGATGTGTCAGTATTTTAATTAAAAAAATTGAGGGGAAAGAGGAAAAATAATATTGTAAGATCTGACCCCACAAGACCCTAAAGAGAATTGAATGTCAAATGTGAAGACCTGATGGACCTATTTAAAATATGACAAAGACCGTTTTCTGTTACAAATGTAAACAATTGGGAGCGCAAGGAACATGTCAAAGGAATTAATTAGCAAAAAGACCCGAAGAGAATTTAGAGAATATTTGGTAGGTTGCTATCTAAGACAAATTGAAGAAATTTTTGATGACCATAATGTTCAGCGTATTAATGTTCCAAATGAAAAATTACCAACTGGTGAACGTAGATCGTTAGTTGAATGCTATTATGCCTCTATTAATTGGAATGATCCTTTGGATGTAAGGAAAATTCTTAATATTTACGAAGAAATCATATTTGACCTTAAAGATGAGCAAAAAATACTTTTTATTAGTTTGTTGGAAAAAGACGGTTATTCATTTGAGAATGGAAGAATAATGAGAGATATATTTCAAAAGGATTTAATAAAAATAATTCGTGATACTTCACTAAATCTTAGTCATTTGAATATGTATATCGATAGAATTCAGAATTCTGTTGATACCGATCCAGCTCTAGCTATCGGTTCGATAAAAGAACTTGTTGAATCTACTTTAAAGACTATTTTGTCGTTGAGAGGAGTTGCTTTCAAGGATACCGATAATATCCCAAAATTATTAAAGAAAACTCAGAAGAGTCTTGAATTAGAGCCTAATGAAATTGATAAATTAAAAAAAGGCGCTGATATAATACGTATAATACTAAGCAATTTAGGTCAGATTACTATTGGTATCTCTGAGTTGAGAAATTTATATGGAACGGGACATGGTCGCTATAAAAATCATATAGGACTTGGTCCAAGGCATGCGCACCTCGCTGTAGGAGCAGGGGCTGTTCTATGTACTTTCTTGATAGATACATATAAACAGAGATTTTTAAAACAGCAAGAGTAAAAAAGTAAGAGTGACTCAATCGAAAAAAGTTAAATTGGTATAGGACGTCGTTCTTACTCAATAATTCGCAAAAATTTTCTAGTTTTTCCTAATGGGATTGATAATCCAGCTTCCCCATGTTTAGGTAGATGATTATGCTTAAAAAGGAAGTTTCCGAAATTATACTACTGGAGACAATCTTTCGGCGAATATTTTGCTTTTTATTAAATTTTAAAAAAATGCAATATATCAAATGTTGAAACCCAACTCCGTTAATATATTGTATTAAAAAAATTCAATATAAAATTACATGATTTATAAGTTTTTCGGGAGATTAATTTTTTAAAATAAAGATTAATATTGAAAAAAATTTGGAGGACATTATGCCAGATGATATAGCTGATCGAGTTTCTCTTTGTCCACATTGTGGCAATGAAACTCCACAAAAACTCATTTATAAACATGAATTATATGTGGATCTTTATAATAGTACAGGTAATTTAGAGAGAGATGTTTGGGTAGGTACATATTATGTAGCAATTTGTAAAACTTGTGATGAAATTCTTTTATATTATAGATCAGATCCACATATATATGCTAATGATTATAATCGTGCGTATTTAGTTTGGCCAGATTCAGGTAATCTTCCAGAATCGATTCCAATTAAAATTCGTGATTGTTACAAAAAGGCTTATAGAATAAAAAACATATCTTCAAATGCGTTTGCTGGGCAAATAAGAAAAGCTTTGGAATTAATATGCAATGATAAAAATATTAAATCTGGCAGATTAGTGAATCGTTTAAACGAACTTAATTTAAAAGAAAAACTACCTTCGTTCCTTTTTGAAATGACAGATATTTTAAGATTGCTTGGGAATGTTGGTGTGCATGCAGGCGAACAAGAAGTTAATGATTATCAGGTCTTATTGATTAATGATTTTTTTAAAGTAATAATAGAATATATATATATTGCACCCAGCAAGTTACAAGAATTTAATGATAATCTAAAGGAATTTTGGTCAAAGAAAAAAAATAATAAAAAATAAACATTATCTTAATGTTTTATATTAATTTATTTCACCTTAAAAAACCACCTTCTTAGAAATATACAAGGGGTCAGGTCTCAACATTTGACATTTGAGGTTGATATGTCAAATGTTGAGACCTGACCCACTACGGACTTCCTTTTATCAGACTTTTGTGTATTTCAAGAAATCAGAGCATATTAAATGTAAAGATTCGAAATCCAATACAATATTAATAGGAATGATATGAACAATGTAAGAGAAAAAGATAAATTGAATTTTTTAAATTTTTTTAAAGGGCGTGAGGATTATTTTGCACAACAGATTGATGATCGTTATATACCTGTAAATCAATCTCTATCCGAACAATCTTTAGAGAAACATTTTAATGGCTTTATTACCTTTGGTATTTACGTCCTTACCAAATCGAGTCAATGTAATTTTATCTGTATAGATATTGATATACCGAAAAACAAACTGGACGATGTTAAGTTTAAAGATCAAGAGAAAAAATATGAACATCTAAAAGACAAATTGATAATTTTTCAAAAAAATATTACAGAAAAATTAAATATTGGGAAGGACGCAATGCTCTTTGAGGACACTGGGGGAAGAGGCTACCATATTTGGATATTTTTCGACGAAGCTATTCCAGGAAAAGATGCTCGTAAATTGTACCATGTAATTAAAGCAGGTATAAACTTAGATTTTGAATTTTTCCCAAAACAATCAAACTTGACTGAAAAACACAATTATGGAAATCTAATAAAACTACCTTTAGGTATACATCAAAAATATAATTGTAGAAGTACATTCTTTACGATTAGTGATTCAAGCAAATTAACCATATTACCCTGGGAAAAGAATTTTGTTCACTTGCAAAGTATTAAGAAGGTTAAAAAAAGTAATGTAGAGCAAATAATCAAAAATAACGAGGCTTTATTGGGAAGAGAAGCCATTTTAGAAATTAGGAATGAAAAGATACCTCAAGGAGGAAGAATTCATTATAAAGATGATCCAAACTTTCTATTTGAAAATTGTCGTGCTTTAAATCAGTTGAAAAACAAAGCAGAAAATAATATTCAACTTACACATGCGGAAATATTTCATTTTGCAAATGTTATATTATCAATACCAAATGCGGAAATATTCCTTATTGATATTATAAAAAAATCATATGGTATAAATTTCAATCATCCTTATACCAAACGAGAAATAGACCTTATTAAGGAATTCCATCCTAGTTCTTGTAATAAATTAATTCAAGAAGGTATTTGTGACGGATACTGCAACGAAACCATCAAAGAAAAAAATTTTGATCCGCTCCGTTCAAATACTACTCCATTATCATTCTGGCTTACACCAATAAAAATAAAAAGTACTATTAAAAATGAAGAACTGATAGATTCTATATCTGATGTTAGGAACATTAAAAATGCATATTATAAATTAAAAAAATATCATAATTATGAGGATGCGCTTTTTTTTGATGAATTTGATTTTGAACAATTTGAAAATAATCTTGATATTTATGCACAATACATTAGCCTTTATTTCCAGCAAAAAGAAGAAATCCCTTTTCTTGGATATTTAGAAGTTAATTTTCCTAAAAAAGTTAATGAAAATGAAGAGATGCAGTACAGACAAATGGCTTATTCCACGATTTTCGATCAAGTCATTATTCAATCAATATTTAATGTTATTTCAATTATTTTTGAAGAAAATTTCCAAAATTCATCCTACGGTTATAGATTTAATACAGACATTTTAAATACTAATGATATATTTAGGGATTGGAGAGAATATTATCCCCGATTTCGAAGTAATGTTTTGAACACAAATAGAAAAAGCGAAACAAAATACAGACTGAGTTGTGACATTAGCAAGTTTTATGACAATATAAAGCATGGTATTCTTATACAACAAATACAAAAATATATAACAGATGATTATATTTTCGCAACCGTTAAAAGAATTGTTGAGTTATATAAATATGATAAAAAAACCAAAAAAGGGTTACCTCAAGGACCAGCATATGCCCGCATTTTAGCAAATCTGTATTTAAATAAATTCGATGAAGAAATTTCTCAATATGTGACAGGTTATTATAGATATGTTGATGATATATTTTTATTTTTTAAAGATGAAAAGGACGCTAAAAATGGCTTAAAAAAAGTTGTTACTTTATTAAACGAACTTGACTTAGTATTATCACAAGACGCTAAGAAAAGACCAAAAATTGTTAAAGCATCAGAAGAAGGCGATTTAGTAAATTATTTAGATAGTATTAGGTATGGTATTTTCGAAGAATTTAAATTTATAGATATTCTAGATACAGAAGAAGAAATACAAAATTTTTATAAAATTGTTGAAAAAAAAGCAATTCCTCGTGATCCTCAAGAAATAATTGAAATAAATGATGATATCCCAACGATTATTTATTTAATTTCAAAAAATTTTCCATTCTCTATACAATTAAAGGAAAAAATACCAGCAATAGTAAATTATTTAGTAGAAAAAAATATTTTCTTTCCAAAGAGATTAAAATCTAAAAAACATAAATTTATTTTTTATGATTTAATTCCCTTGTTTCCTGAAACAAATATTAATTTGGTGTCTTTTTATCAAAATCTTGATGATTGCCATAAAATATATTTCTTTTTATGTCTCTATTACATATACAAAAGCCAAGAAAAATTCAAAGAAGAGTTAAAAAAGATTATAATAATTAATTTAAAATCAAAAAATCCCTTTCTCAAAGGTTATGCTGTAATAATTGCCAAAAAAATTAAATTAGAGGAGCTTTTTCTAAATGAAGAGTGCATCAAAGATATTTTAAGTCTTGAATCATATTTTCCAAAATTAAAACTTTTTAGTTGTATAAATTATTTTGAATTAACTGAAGATCTGCGATCATTAATTCAAGATTACCTAAAGCAGACAAGTAATTATATTATAAGAAAATATTTTTTATCAAATTTATCCTACAAAAATGCAGTACATATCGATAATTTATTTCTAGCAAATTTAATTATATCAAACGCATATTTGCTTTTACCAGAATGTTGTATGCTATTTATAAACATTAAAGATGAAAATAACTTGTTTTTTGAATTTGAAAAAGTTATTGTTGAAAAAACTAAATATAAAAAATTATCCATTCAATATTTGAAATCAATACTTTTCGATTTACACGAGAATTCAAGTAAGTTTGCATTAAGTAACAGTATTACACTTTATACAAAAATTAACGATCCTGAATTGAAACGAGAATTAATAAAGGTTATAAATAGAATAGGTGAAGAGTTAAACATTTCCGAAGAAGATGACGTTAGGTCAAGTGGTTACAATGAATGTATTTTACGAGAATATTTTAACAAAGATAATACTTTATCATATTATAAAGAAATACTCCCAAATGATAAATTGAAAACATATCAATTTAATGATTTAAGTACCTTAAAAAGTTGTTTACAAGATTTATCATTAAAGGAAATCTTGCCAGTAAATAAATTTGAATATGATAGCACCAAAGAAGAAATTACTATACACTATTCAAAGCCTAAAGATTTTGTGGATTTTAATTATGACTTATTCCCTGACAATGAGCAAGGTATTTTAAAACTATTTTTAGTAATTGATGATTTGTTTAAAAAAGCACAGTACTTTTATCGAGTATTAAATGCTATTCCATTAATTAAAGATGACCAATTATTTATAAATCCATTAAAAAATGAAATTATTTTTAAAACTTTTGGAAGAATATTATGCCCTAAATACGTAATCGATTCATTTGTTATTAATAATTCTGGTTTTAACAATATCCCAAAACTTATTTCTAATCTGATGAGGAAGGCTGTGTTTACGAATGAAGAACAATATAACGAGTTTAGAAAATCATCAAAAATTGGAATTAAATTATTTTTAGCTCAATTTATTCATCGTTTGGCCTATGATATTCCTTACTCATATTCGCGTTTCCATTATTTAATAGACCGAATTAGAAATATAAATACAGAACCAAATTATAAGCTTAAATTGAGTCTACTCTATTATTATGAGCGATTTAAATCGAATCTCTTTATAAAAAACAAAGAAAATATTGAGTGGCTGTCAATCTGCAAATCTTTGGAATTGTTATATAAAGAAGTTGGAATCAGCTTTGACTTTATTGATTTTAATAATGTAGGTTATAAAAACAAAACTTTCATGAATCGAAAATATACTAGTAATTTTCATTATTTATCAATTCAACTATTAAACATTTTATTGAATGTCGAGGATATTTTCAAGTTTGGAAATATAGATTGTGTCTATACTAACTTAGTCAATTTACTTAATTATTATGCAATTTTCTGTATAGAAATAATATGTTTATTAAAATCAGGAATTAAATCTTCAGATAAAACTATAAAAGAATTACCAACTAATAGAAAATTACAGGTAAAGGTCGATGAATATTCATATGAACTTAATGAGGAAGATATTGATATTATTAATCTTCTAATTAGATTAAGAGATGAAAAGCAAGACTTATTCAATTATTTAGTAAATTATAATTTAAAACAAATTACAACATTGTTTTTATTTATTCTTTTTGATACCTCAATAAAAGATGACAATATTGTTATCCGAAATAATGATGTAATAAAGGATAAATATTTTGAATCTTTATATACCACCTTTTTCATTCGTTTACCAAATATCGAATTGAAGGTCAACAAACATATGCAAGAACTATTAAGTGATTTAAGAACTAATCAAAACACAGTATCTATAGATAATTCAATTTTAGAAGATGATGTTCTTATATCCTGTAGAGATATTCATGATGTATTAAAATCATTTCATATCAGAAGATTTAAAGGTATAAATATTCATGCAATAAAATTTTGGCCTATTGAAATTCATTTAAAGAGCTTTTTTAAAAAAACTGTTGTGGCAAGCAATAAGGTACTTGAAAAAATACCATTAGTAAGTGGATGTCCTTCTAGTACGATTAAATGTACCTGGGATATTTGTAATGGTCAAGTTATAAATGCTGTTATACCTAATGATGGTGTTAATAAACTAATATCAAAACTTGAAGAAGGAAAGGTCTTTGGATATAAATGGAAATATTTGTATTCAGAAAAAGCAAAGATCATTTATGATTCTTTGTTTTTCTTTATCCTTGTAACTTTAGCTGCTTATTCACTTCGTATAACATACTCATTGGGCGACAAACAAGAATCGAGTATTCTATTATTTTATTTAACAATTATCACAGATATTGTTTTCATTGGGGGCGCAGGCTTTTTCTTTATTAAGGCAATAAAAGATATAAAATATTGGTCTAAAGAGCTTTATGGTATTATAAAATATTTTAAAGAATGAGTTAAATAAGGAAAATTAATAAATGGGACAACAGACTCCTATTTCCTTAAGTAAATATAATAGGGACAGACACCCATTTTCTTAGACAATTAATATTTTACTCTTAAATTAAATAAATAAGGGCATGTTCCAGGTCAATAATTCGGCAATTTCTAGCGGAAAAACCTATGGGGGCTGAAGAGTTTCTTAACCGGGTGGTTGAGGCTTTAGGTATTACTATGGATAGACGTCCTAAAGAAAGACCTCGTAAAATGGAAAACTAAACCATAGACAAAATAGAATGTGTTCCTATTAAATTTATAGGCTCTGCCTTTATTGATAAGAGTAAGAGTTAATTCCTATACTTGCAATTAATGTTCACTTAATATATAATGTTCATTAAATAGTGAACATTAATGAGTAGGTGAACATTATGCGAAAAAATTATAGAATGAAAAACATTTTTGCGGATAAGGCTTCTCTTGTGCTGAGGAAAATGCT
>JAHIPN010000061.1 GCA_018894595.1 bacterium | reverse complement strand
TTCAAAGTAGAACAATCTACAGTTTGGAGTTTTAAACAAAGAGGAAATTGGGCAACTCATAGTGGAGAATACCGTGGAAACTGGTCACCTTTTATCCCCCGAAATGTAATACTCAAATATTCAAATCCTGGTGAGTTAGTTTTAGATTATTTTTGTGGAGCAGGTACAACGGCTGTAGAATGTAAATTATTAAATAGAAAATGCATAGCACTTGATATTAATGAAAAAGTCATTGAATTGGCAAGAGAGAATATAAATTTTAATATTGAATCACGACAACTAACATTTGAGAAAAATCATACTCAAACATACGAACCTGAATTATTAGTTGGTGACGCAAGAGATTTGTCATCTTTGAAGGATAACTCAGTAGATTTAATCTGCGCTCATCCTCCCTATGCAAATATTATTCATTATACAGATTCCAAAGAAGGCGATTTATCGTTTTTCGATATTGATGAGTTTTTAAAAGAAATGAAAAAAGTTGCGAAAGAAAGTTTTAGAGTATTAAAGTCAGGAAGACAATGTGCTATCTTAATAGGAGATACCCGAAGAAAAAAACATGTAATACCATTAGGCTTTAAACTTATAAATATTTATTTAGATGCAGGTTTTAAATTAAGAGAACTTGTTATAAAAAGACAACATAATTGTAAAACAACGGGATTTTGGTATACCAATAGTATTAAATATAATTTTCTTCTTTTAGCTCATGAATATCTTCCAATTTTTGAAAAACCTAAATCTTCTGCTTTGAGTGTGGAAGAAAAAGGGCTAGACTACGGATTGATTTTCCCTACCCTAGGTAAGCCACCACAAAAACGAAAATTAGATGGGCTTGAAACAACAACGGTGTGGGTTTTATCGGAGAAAGATTTTGAAAAGCATTTAAATAAGAATGTAATAGATAGATATTCAGATGGAAATGGATATTCAACAATATTTTTAAATTCTCAGTCTAAGTATGAGACTAAGGGAATTTTAAAAAAAGAACAAAAAAATAAAAGATTACTTTTTATTAAATCACCATCTTTGAACGATGATTCGAAGCTGAATATTAAACTCTATTTACAAGAAATAAATGAAATTGTAAATCAAGAATTAAAAACAATAACTAACAATGGATTTATTGCAATCCAGACGCAAGATATTAGAGTGGATGGATATATAGAACCATCGGCGAAAAAAATAATTGATATGTTTACGCAAGATAATTTATGGCTTAAAGAAATTGTAATGGTTACTAAAGAAGGAGAAAATGGATTAAACTTAAATAATCAGAATTCAAAAGATCATTTAAAAATAGCCCATCAATATATACTTATTTATAAGGTTATAAAAGGGGAGAAGTAAAATTCTAAAATATTTAAGCCAAGAAAAGAGGTAAATAATATGGGAAATTTTGTAAAGTTTATTGAGGAAATAAATCAAAAAATGGGCATATCTTTACCATCTTCTTGGACTAATCTTACTGAAGTATGTCTTGCGCAAAGTTTTTTGAAAAAAATGAATGAGTATTTTTTTCAAACTTATAAAGGGATAGGTACTACATCTTTTAATGGGGAAGAACTTCAATATTTTTCTGAATTTCACAAATTCTGGGAAGCCAATCATAAGGAAATATTAAATGTAAAAATTGATAGAGAAAAAGCACAATTGATTGCAGAGGCTTTATCAAAGACAATAAAACAATATGGTAACAAAATACTCGGAGTAGCAAATCAACCTCAAGGTTTATCACCTGAATCTGTTGCGCAGGTTAGATTCTTTACAGCTAATCAGGATTTTCGGGAACCACCAAAAAATCAATTTGACAAATATTTTGATGATCCTAATAGATTTGAAGCTCAAGAGATTGCAGAGGACCCTGAGAGTTTTTTAAAGTTTTTAGGAATGACTCGTTTATCTCAAACTGATAAACGTATTGATTTTGCTAAAAATGCTGCAAAATATTTATTAGACAAAAATATTACGGCATTTAAAATAGCAAGATATTATAATAATGATGCTGTAATGATAAGGGAAGGATTAGTAAATGCTTCAAATATCGGGTATGGATTAAAAAAAGCAAATATGTATTTACGAGATATGTACGAATGGAATATTTGGTCTAGGTTAGATAACTTTGATAAAATTGATGTTGCGAGTGATATTAATACTATAAAATTAGCTTTAAGAACTGGTATTTTGCAAACTGAGATACAATTACTTTCTAGCTTTTTAGACATATTTTGTCATCAATATAGCTATATTGATGAAATGAGTTCTAAAGCATGGAGAGCAGTTTGGGAAAAATGGACCAAATTAGACAAAACTACTGCTCCTTTATCACCTTGTCAGATGGATTATTTAATTTATCGAATTGGTAGAGAATATTGTAAGCCAAATGTTGTAAAATATGAATGTGAAAATGGTCATACTTTCTACCATTTTGGTGCAAGATTAAGAAAATGCCCTGAATGTGCCAAGAAAGGATTAAATATACGAGCAATACCTAAATATAGATTGATACCTTGCCAATTAAATTCTTCACAATTACCCCGCCATAATGGAGAGATTTTTTTAAGAGGTGATAATCTATTAAAAACTTTTAATGGAATTTGTATATTTGAAGATGTTTGTCAGTCAAAAGCAGAAAAATTTGTTGCTTTAGATCCACCTAAATCTATTTCCATAAAAGGACAAACAAGCTGGACGAATTCTACTTCTTATCGGGATAAGGGTGGCGGCGGTATGATGGGATAAGAGACTTATAACATATTAATTATCTATCTAAATAGGACAAGGAACGATCTTTCGATACAGGAATAAAAAAAACTAAATTCCTACTTTTGCAGAAGTTATTTCGGCGAAGAAAGGCTTCATAGGGCAAGTAAAAAAGTAGGAATGAAAAAAACAGTAGGATAAAAATTACACCCTAATGTTGTTGTTCTATTGATGTGATTATAAAAGAAAACAAATTGTATTATGGAGAATTCAGTGAGGATTTGTAATGAAAGATCTAAACAAAAATAGGGGCATCATATATGAAACAAGAAAATAAACACAAATGCCCTAAGTGTGGTTCCCTAGAGTTTATAACTCAACCTAATCGCTATGATTGTTTAAGGATTGTAAATGGGCAATTCCAAGTAGAGAAGTCAGAATTTATTGATGAGAAAGAGAGGATTTTCTGTCGCGAATGTGGTGCTGAGATTGATGAAAAAGCCTCGTTACAAAATAAAAAGGTCGTTTTGAGAGTTATCCGACAAGTCCCCGTTGCCTCACATAAAAATATAAAGGAAAGCTGATACGATGCCTCAAGTAGAAATGTACTCGAATCTACTTGAAGGTTCCACACTTTTTTCTAGTAGATCTTCTCTTACTTTTTGCTTTAGAGTATTTAATTTAAGGAGCTTATTTTGTAATTTAGTTATCTTTCTTTTCAGCTCTGCTGGGTTTAGCATATCATATTTTTCCCTTAGTTTCACTTTTATATCTTCTTTAATATCAGGAGAGGCCAGAACCCTTCGGTAAGGGGTTTTCGCTTCATCATATCTTTTGATAACCTTACTCCCTATCCTCTCCTTTTCGATCAATTTTCTTACCGGTTGAAAGTTAACGTAGAGTCTAAGATAACCATACAGTTCATTTAAAATGCTAACTTCGTTATCCGTATCATATCTGGCATAACCTACCGCCCTTCTGATGACTGACCAGTTCTTCTGTTCCACAAAACAGGAATCATTCTTCCGATACGGTCTGCTGCGGGTAAAGGTGATCTGTTCTTTCTTACAATAACGCAGTAGATGGGCATTGATAAACTCAGCTCCATTATCTGAATCTATCCCTAAAATAGAAAAGGGTAATCTCTCCTTTATGGTCTCTATCCCAGCAAAGACCCATATCTGGGCCTTATTCTTTACGGCTACCATCTCCTCCCAGCCGGTAGCGATATCGGTAAAGTTAAGACTCTGGTTAAAATCTCCCCTGGTAGCTCCACCATCATGGGAAACTAAATCAACCT
>JAHIPN010000060.1 GCA_018894595.1 bacterium | reverse complement strand
TTAATTGATAATTCTTCATTCCATAGCCTGCATTTCCTAAGATAAAATGCCAACCTGCGCCAATACCCAAAAACTGGCAAGGTACATAGAGAATAGCGATAATACTTCCGATTATACAAATTCCTATACCTAAATCTTTCATTGCGATATATCTCCTTTTTAAACAGATAAAAAAATTAAATCTCATTATCTATTCTTAATTTAATATCACTAATTTACAAATTTATCTTTTAAAGACATAAAACCCCCGTTGCAATTCACATGCAATAAATTCCCAACCTTCTTTGCCATACTCATTAAATAGCTTTTCAAAATTCTCTTTATCTGCTGAAGTTTCTGCAAAGCTAATAACTTTATATTAAATATTTTTTGCAGCATAAGAAATTGCGGGGCTTGATAATATTGGCAGAATTATATTCAAAGCCAATAAGACTACAATCATTATTAATGATATCTTAATAAATAAGTCACACTTCATGTTTTTATCTCCTTTCTCTATAATCATTTCATCTATTTTATATATTTATATTTCTAAGATAACTTCAAATATAGATAGGCTTGGTCCGGTATTTGAACCTTGATGTATATTTAATCCCCTCTTTTTTAGTTAACATAAGGGACTCTCTTTTTATTTTTCTTTGCAGTTAACAAAAATCCAAAGTAAAAAATAACCGAATTATTATGCTAGTTGCAATACAAACTCCTATGACACACTTTCAAAATTTATAGAAATAGATATTTACTTATCATTATTTGAATGTTTCAAGCTGCATTATAATTTCAATAAAATTGGATAGTGTTATTCCTATTGCACCACAGGAACTAGTCTTTTTTTCTTTAAGAATTACCTTTATGTGTCCAACATTCGGAGCAAACCAATTATAACATTCTCTCTCAATCTTTACCTTTTCCTGTGGTGGCCATACTGGAACTTTTGAAGTCTGTTCTTCCCCAAAGACCTTTTCAGCAAAGCCAGTTGATTTGATTTTTAAACATCCTTTGAAGGTTCCAGCTGGAACTGTTACAACTTCATCTGTGCTTTCTATAGTACTCTTAATTAGAACAGAAATCCTCGGTTAAAAGGAGGAAACCTCTGTTTCTTGTCAACTATTACCCACTTTAAGTCGTCTGATTTCGGATTTATTATTCTATGGTTAAAGCTTTTTTAAGGCTTACAGTCTCACCTCCTATTAGAGGTATCGTTATCGTCACAAAATAATTTCCTTTTTTCAACCCATACATTGCTTCCGCCCTTATAGGTACCTTGTTCTTCCCATTGGGAATATAAGTGGGGGGATAGAAATCTATTTTATAAGGTGAAATGGAATATCGTCTCGTAAGGAGGGTCATGTTCTCTGGTTTCCCATCTAGGGTAATTAGAGCTCGTTCATTTGTATCTCTCTTTGCTGGCAGATCTCCGTTATTTATTAGTGTAAGACTGGTCATCTCCAGGAAATAATAACCAGCATAACCATAGGCACCACCTAGGTGGGTTATTTTATATGTAAATTCTGCATCCGCTATGGAAACCTCTGGTAATGTAAACCATAACTCTTTCTTGTAAATAATTTTTTCTGGTGTTACAGTTTTTACAGTTAGAATATAAGGACCTTCAGATAAGGGTGCATTCCCCATACGAAGCTTGACAGTTTCGAAGTTATCAATTAATGCTCTTTTTGATATAAATTGAATATTTGTTTCTCCTTCAGGATTTGCAAGTATAAGTGCCAATTCATCCGCTGGTCCTCTTACGCTTACAGGTATGACTACAAATATATTACCTGATACTATTGGCTTATTGCACTCGATGTGATACAAAGATGAGTCTATAAGTAATTTTTCTTTTTTTGTCTTAATTACTTTCATTGAATTTATAATAGATTTTGCAATATTCTGATATTTTGACCACTTATCTTCCGCTACAATAACTGAAACTGAAAAATATTTATTATTTTCTTCACAATAGAAATCCTTAAATAAAATATGAATCTTTGAACTATCTATAAAATCATTAATATACACTTTTTTTAAAAGTTCTCCATCTAAGTCGAGTAGTATCTCCATAAAATTTCCGTTATCAGTTTTTTCATCTTTTATTATTTGTGTACTTCCCATATAAAATTCTATTGTTTTTCCTCTTTTTATTGCTTCTTTTTCTAGATTTTCCGGCACTTCCCTTAAGAATTTAAAAAGATCCATTAAATCAAAATCTTGAGAAATTATCATATGTACACTTATTTCTTTCGAATATCCCACATCTAATGATTTTTTTAAACCAACATGAGTAAATTTTGCTTTAGGTATATTAGGCCAATCAGGATATTTTGCTGAATATTCTGCATAATTATCTTTATAATAAAAGGTTTTAAAAGTTATTTCTTTTTTTGTTTTATCCTCTACTGATTCCATAGCGTCTATTTCTTCTTCAAGTGCTTCGATGCTTCCTGATTCCTCTTCCATTATTTCTGCAAATTTATTCTCGTTAATTATTTTACTACTATTGGAAATCAGACTGGTGGGGAATAAAATTCTTACTTCCGTCATTTCTCCTGAAGATAATCCATAGACTTCATATATAATTTTCCCATCCTCTTGGATAGATGTTTCTCCATCCAAAGGACCATGTCCAAACACTTTCAATTCCTCTTTAGTTATTTCTCCCGGAAGTTCTACTTCTATCTTGACATGCCCAATCGGTGAAGTATTGGATTCATCAAAAAATTTCCAATAAAATTCTGCGGTGTCATTGTATAAAGTTGCAACATTTTTTAACTGGTATTCCAGCAAAAATAATTTTCTTTCATTTCTGGATGTATCATAAATTTTATAAGTCACCATATCTGCGGCGAGACTTTGAGTATATTCTAATTCCTTATCTTCAGGAAAATATTCGGAAGCCTTAAAATACTTAAATCCATCCGACCCCTTAATTCCTATAGTCCTTATTATGCCGTTAAAATCGCCATCAAAATCATATTCAAAAATTTCACTTACTTGAATATCACCATTTTCTAATATTTTCACCTGGGCTTGATAATCAGTTATTTCAAAACTCCTATCCCATTCTATATATAGCTCTTCTGAAATAGTTGGTACTGTAGATGGTTCTTCTTTTTCCTCAACACTAATATCTTCTGTCCTATCCTCATCAACTAACTCTGAACCTAAGTCGACATTTGTATTCCAATTACCATCCGGTGTTTGGTAGGTACAGAAGAAATGATAATCTCCAATCTTATTTAAAGTAAGAGTTCCTTGATAGTTATAAGATTTAGATGGCTCAAGGGTGATGTTTTGTCTAATGGTAAAATCTGAAACGTGATTATCAGGGTCTCTCCCTCCTACAGTTAAAACGGTAAAAGTAATAGAAGTTGCATTTTTATTAGTAATACTAAATTCAGCATTAATTGTATCTCCTATATAGTAGGGAGGGTCAGAAGTTATTTTTAAAGGAGAAGTTATAATTGGAGCAACGACTTCCTGACCAACACTAAAATCAACATCTGAATCAGAGTTACCTCCAAAACTTACCCATTCACTGCTAATTCCATATTCATCAATAACCCTTGATCGCCAATGATAATGACCATCAGTTAATCCATAAATAGGAATTAAAACTTCACTATTATTCTCATATAGATCGCTTTGTTGGAGCCCTCCTTTGTCTTCATCAAATTTACCTTCGTATTCGTCAAGTTTCCTTAACTCTATCTGTAATCTTACCCTATTACCATCAGGGTCACTTATTTTTGCTTTAAGGATTACTGTTTGCTCAGTGGTTGTTTTACCTATCTTTAATATAGTCTTCCAATCAGATTTAAATTGGATCATATTAGTAGGAAGGTTTGGAGGCCGGTTTAGAGCTTGCAGGATGAGTACTCTTAGAAATTCGTGTTGTTCTTTTTTAAAATTATCTAAGTTATCCGATAAAATAGCCTCTCCGTATTTACTCCATAAAGATTGAAAAAATATTTCTGTTGCTTGCTTTTTCTCAGGACTCCAAAGAAGCGGTATACCGTCCCCCCAAGCGCTCTCATGATCATGAAGAGGGGCTAAACAGCGATTACCTAAATAATTATAAAGTGCATAATTATGGACTACTTCTGCTAGTTTTGCCATTGCAACATTTATTTGAGCAAGATCTATAGCTAAGAATAAAGTGCTTGTTCCTATCCCAAGTTTAGGCATCTTAAGATAAGCTTCAATAACCCCCTGGAGAGCTATTTTGGTTGTTTTGCTGGCAAAGTTTTTTTGCCAATTACTAAGATTGTCCGCCAATTTAGAAAAAAATAAGCTTGATTTTTTATCATCAAAATTAGGGTAACACATCTCTACTAATTTTTCTTCATATAGGGCATTAAGAATAAAAGAACCAAAGGTCAAACCGGGTGTTTCTTGGGAATCTATTTCCTTATCAAGAGCCTCTTTTAATATAGAATCATTATAAGAATAAAAATTAGGAACTTTTGAGAGGTTTAGTTCAATTTTAATCTCTTTAAGTTCGTTGTCACTAATTTTTTTTATTTTTTCACCGAATAATCCAGCATTTACTGACATAGAAGTAACGAAAAAACAAAAAAGTAAAATTAATATTGAGTAAGTAATAAATCTTCGCTTGTTATTTTTTAAGAAAAATACTTGAAATTTCATCCGATGCCTCCTTTTTAGAACTAAATTGTAAAGTTTTTATTTGCTATATTAAAATAAGTTTTAAATATTGCAAATATCTTCATTGGAAAGAAATTTGGATAATATAACTATTTTTATACCTACATTATTTAATAATGCTTCACTAAAAACTTTAAGAAAAGTCTATTTAAATAGAAAATTAGATTAATTAGGATTAAATCCTCTATGGCTTAATAGGTTTTAATCTACATATTCCCACGACTCTCCTTCTATATAAAAAATTCCCTCATCCGTAAAACCAATCTTCATTACCTTATGCCTTACGATTCCAGTAACTTTCACATCAACATATTTATCTCTTTCCCATTTATCTTTTATAACCCTTGAGGGAATATCGCCAATATAACTTACAAATATACCGCGACAAATAGGAAATGGGCTAGACTTAGGAGGTTCCTTATCTGAAATCCAAAAACCCTTAAGATTACCATAGGTAGTTCTAACTGCAAAAATATCCATAATATCGTGACCTCGATGTCCTACAATTGTAACTTTTTTATTTATATATTTATCCGGATATTCCTGAATATTATAAATTGTTGTATTTGAAATAGATGAGCAACCTACTAATAAAAGAATTAAACATATTACAAGAATCGATAATAATATTTTCTTTGCCATTTTATATAATATATACCTCACTCTCTTTTTAAAATAATTTTTTAATTTGAAAAGATAAGCTTTGGAATAATTTCTAGGATTTTA
>JAHIPN010000059.1 GCA_018894595.1 bacterium | reverse complement strand
TTTTAAGAGAGTGGGGACTGAAGCTTGAAGGTAGACGATTAAATCCGGAGGAGTAAGAAATTGGGTCATTATTTTAAACAGTTCCTGGTAATTTTCATAATCGCGATTCTCCATATATCCCTGCTGATTTAAATTTTTAGCAAATATATCCACATCTTCATAAATACTTCTATCCTGAACTACAGAGGCAGGATTTTTTAATATCTCCTGGTGATGGCGAAATCTTTTGGACAGAAAAAATATCTGAAGATGAAAACTCCACTTTTTCATATCTCCATAGAAGTTCTCTAAATAAGGATTGTTCTCTACTACTTCATAATATGCCTTCCAACCCAATCTTTTACTTAAGAGATCAGTTAAACTTGATTTACCACAACCAATATTCCCTGATACTATAATAAATTTCTTCATTTAAAACTATCCCCCTTGTAAATTTCATCAATAACATATTTAAGGTCTTTACTTTTGCCTACAAAATCAAGATCGTTAGTCTTTATTTTAATTAATTTTGTTTTTTTATAATTATCGGGATAAGAAAAAAATTCTTCATAAGCCAAATTCAATCTTCGCATATATTCAAAAGACATTTTTCGCTCAAAAGGCCGATCTCTTAGTGCTATTCTTTTCATTAACATTTCGGTGCTTGCTTGCAGGTAAACAATTAAATCGGGCTGGGAGATATCTTTGACCATAATTTCATAGAGGTGTTCATACATAGAAAGTTCATTTCCGGAAAGATTAAGGTGGGCGAATATCCTATCCTTGGCAAATAAGTAATCGGAAAAGATTAACTGATTAAATAAATCTTGCTGGGCTAATCCTAATTGTTGTTTGTAGCGGCTCAACAAAAAAAATATTTGAGTCTGGAAGGCGTATCTTTCTATATCACTATAGAATTTAGATAAAAAAGGATTTTCTTCCACCACTTCTAAATTATTTCCTGCATTAAATCTTTTGCTTAACAATAAAACTAAACTTGTTTTCCCTGCTCCTATGGCACCCTCAACTGCAATAAATTTGCTTTTAAGTTTTATCATTTACCTGCTCCTTTATTTTTTAGGAATCAAGCTGATTATTTTTCCTTTCATAATTCCAATCATAAGTCGAGTACTTATTTTCTAAAAGGTCTTTCGAAATTTTTTCTTCCTGTTCAGTTAGTTTACTTTCAATCAATCTTACCCCAAACTCTTCTTCAAAACCTCGGGGAAGAACTTCAGATAATTCTGAAAAATTTATCTTTTTCTTTAAAATCTCTTCCAAACTGGTAGCATTAAATCTTGTTTTTAGCCTTTCTTTTATCTGAGCAGAAGGAAAATTAAATACAGAGAATAGCTTATCTTTTTCTAATTCTATCAATAAAGAGCCGTGTTGTAAAACTACTCCTCCTTTTCTTACCTGAGCAGAACCCACAATCTTTTTACCTTCGACCTGCACTTCGTATTGAGAGGGAACAGAAAAGCAGATTGATTTTAAATTAGAATGACAAATTTCGGATTTTTCCCCCCTGTGTAAGGAATCGCTCTTTAATTTATCTCTCAAAGGAACTAATTCAGCTGTTATCCCTAAATAAGAAAGACCTCTAATTATTCCCCTACTAATCTTCTTATATGTCTCTAATATAGAATTATTAACCAAGGGATGGCTTTCTCTAATTATAAAACTATAGGTTAACTCTTTATCATGGAGAACTGCTTTCCCTCCGGTTGGCCGACGGACAATGTCGATTCCCATATCCTGACAAGCTTCTACATCAATCTCTTTCTTTAAATCCTGAAAATAACCCAGAGATACAGCCGCGGGAGACCATTGATAAAACCTGATAGTGGGAGGAACTAAACCCTCCCGGTGAGCTATCATTATTGCCTCATCAATCGCCATATTCATAAAACCGGTATGATAACTATCTTTTATTAATCGCCATTTCATTAATTTTTCCCTTTCTGTTTGAATTTGATTGTCCGAATAAGCGGGCTTGATAAATCAAACCCCCTCCATTAATATATGATGATAACAAATTAAAGGGATAGAAAAATTCTATATGATATATTTATTCTATAATAGTATATCAAAATTCTTCTTTTATTAAAATACAAATTTATTTAAATTTATTTAGTTAGTCAGATAAACAGGTTTCAGGTTACAAGTTAAATCGCCGATTAAGATAAAAACTTAAAGTTAAAAACGAAAGATCATAATTTATAACTCAAAAACTTTTCCGAATAAAGCGTTGCGTTTGGTGTAGAGGTCGGATTCATCATAAAATATTTTTTATGCTTTTTGAGGAATAATCGTTTATGCTTATGTTATAATAAGTCATAATATTAAAATGTTATTTTAGATTAATTAATTTTTCATTTCTTGTACAAATTTTTAAGGAGGCATTAAAATGAGTCCTGGTTTTTTTAAAAAATTGTTTGGAAAAAAAGAAGAAGATTCCTCAGGATTTCTCTGGATTTATAGCCAGTGTGATAAATGTGGAGAAAAATTTAGAACACTTATCAGGAAATATAATGATCTATCTCCTACTTATAAAGATGATGGACCTGCTTACACATTAAAAAAAGAATTGATTGGTGCTTCCTGTCCTAACCGAATCAACCTGTATTTAGAATATGACCGAAGTTACCGGAAGATATCAGATGAAATTACCGGCGGCCATTTTATTTCCAAAGAAGAATATCAATCTTAAGTATTACAAAAATTATTCGAAGTAAGATATATATAAAAGAGTTAGATTTAACTGAAGCTGCTGCTAAATTTATCCCTTAAAATTCTACAATTTTTTTCGTCAATTATAAGTATAGTCCGATTATCTGTAAAGCTCTCTATTATCTTCTACCTCTTAGGAAAATTAGTTTTCAAAAAACAATGACACAATGTTTGACTTTTAAAAATATTGTGTTATTATATTAAAAATAGTAACACTTATTTGAAAGGTGAAAGAAGGAGGTTCTAAATGATTAGTATTAGAAAAGTTGTGAAAAGTATACTCTTAAGTTTTTTATTAATTGCCCTCTTAGCAAGTACATGCTTAGGGAACGAAGCCGGTAGTAAGGAAAAGTCAATAATTGTTTGTACTACTTCAATATTAGCTGACTTCACTAGAGAGGTAGGTAAGGAGTATATCCAAGTAAAAGAGATAGTACCAGCCGGAATGTGTCCGGCTCACTATGATATAAAACCATCTGATATATACACAGTCAGCAAAGCTACAATAATTTTTTCTCACGGATTTGAACCATGGTTACAAAATCTGGTTGAATCCTCAGGAAATAAAACTACACAAATAATTAGAGTAAAAGGTCCGTGGAATCCACCATCTTTAGCTGTAGCAAAAATAGAAATGATAAATGAATCACTTTGTAATAATATTCCTGAAAAAGCTGAATATTTTAATAAAAGTGCCACTGACTTGATTAAAACTATACATACTAATTCGAAGCAAATTATAGAAGAAGCAAGCAATCTTCAAGTTAGCAAAATCAAAGTAATATGCAATGAATTCCAAAAAGATTTTGTTAGTTGGCTCGGCTTTAATGTAATTGCAACATATCCTTCTCCAGAAATGATTTCCACAAAACAATTCTTAAAATTACTTTTAAAAGGTAAAACTGAGAATATTACTTTGATTATAGATAATCTGCAAAGTGGAACAGAATTCGGTTCTAAATTAGCATTTGATTTAGGCGCGACCCAGATCGTTCTATCAAACTTCCCGGGAGCCACTCCGGAAACAGATAGCTATGTTAAATTAATAAAATATAATGCAACACAATTATTTAATGGAATAAAGGTGAAATAGATAATGATTAGTAATTTATCGATAAGGGAAGTAACCCTGGAGGAACTAATAGATAGGGGAGTTAAATTTCATGGTCACTTGGGCCCCTTTCTGGTTTTAGGAATAAAAATGGGCATTTTAGCCTTAAAAAAATTAAATTCTAAAGGATATTTTGATCTTTCAGTTGCAGTAGAATTGGAAAAACATCCGCCAGTTTCCTGTCTTGTTGATGGTATACAAATTTCTACTGGCTGTAGCCTTGGGAAAGGGAATATAAAGGTAAAGCAAAATAACCAATTAGTAAAAGCAATTTTTAATAAAGACGAACATAATTTAAGCATTCAACTAAAACCAGAAATTTTAAATATGATTAATTTTATGGAAGAAAGCTGCGAAGAAATCGCTGATAAAGTAGCTAAAATGTCAGATGAAAAATTATTTATATTCTAATCCTAATAATGTTATAATTGAGCTTTCTCAGGTAGATACAATCTATGAAGGGGAAAGGGTAGCAGCCATTCAAGGTATAAATCTAAAGATAAAAAAAGGAGAATTTTTGTGCATTATTGGCCCTAATGGTGCAGGAAAAACAACTTTGCTTGAAACGATAAACGGTCTCTTAGAATGTACCAAAGGTCAAACTCGGGTATTTGGAAAGAAGATTAAGAAATTTGGTTGTTCCATAAGAAAGGAAATTGGTTATGTCCCTCAGGAATTTGGTGTGGATAATTTTACACCCTTCCTAGTTAAAGATGTAATTATGATGGGGAGATTTGGAAAGATTGGTTTACTTAAACCTATTTCCAATAAAGATTATCTCACTGTAGAAAAAGCGATAGATACTATGGAGATAAATGATCTCGCCAATAGACCAATTGGAAAATTATCTGGTGGTCAACTACAAAAGGTAATGATAGCAAGAGTTCTGTCCAAGGCTCCCAAAATTCTTCTTTTAGATGAACCATTCAGTAATTTAGACTTTAAAGCTACCTCCGAAATCTCTTACAAAATATCCTGTTTACATGATAATAAAAATTTAACAACCTTAATGGTTATGCATGACATAGCCTCGATACCTAAGCGGTGCGATAGAGTAATATTAATGAATTCAGGAAGGATTATAAGGGACGATCGACCAGAGAAAATTCTGAAACCAGAATTTCTCAATGTTGCTTATAAAGTTAAACAATGATACTATTTCTCCTACCAACAAAAATAATTTTGATTACCTTATTAGGTGCATCTTTAGCGGGTATAGTATGCTCTTTAGTAGGTGTCTTCATAGTTAGAATGAAATTAACTTCTTTAGGTTTTTGTATGTCACATGCGGCTTTTGCCGGTTCTGCCTTAGGGCTAGCCCTTTCATATAACCCACTTCTTATGGCCTTGATATTCTCAACAACAGTTGCAATTATTTTAGGTCCTCTTACTGACAAGGCAAAGTTACAGCCTGAGATCATCCTTGGGATAATGTTTTCCTCAACCATGGCACTTGGCCTTATCTTTTTAAATTTTATACCAGAAACTGCAATGAGTAGCACAGCTATGAGTATATTATGGGGTAGTATTCTTGGAATGAGCAGTTCAGACGTAATAAGACTAGGCATATTGGCAATTATCATAATCGCCCTAATGGTATTATTCTCAAAAGAATTTCAATCTATAATGTTCGATAGAAAAATGGCCGAAGCTTCAGGGATTCCTACCAAACCTTTTTATTATTTAATTCTCTTTTTAACTGGAGTCACGGTCTCTCTTTCTCTGAAATTAGTAGGAGGATTGCTGATCTTTGCCTTAATTGTTAACCCAACCTCAACAGCCTATCAATTCTTTTACGATTTCAAAAAAATAATCATATTCTCACCCTTATTTGGAGTGGGATATTGTATGATAGGAATATTGGTCTCATTTTTATTTGATTTCCCTATTGGCTCATCAATCGCCATAGTATCAACCTTATTCTTCGTAATTGCCGTTATCCTTTCACCAAAAAGAAAGAGAGGATAATAAGTAAAAATATAGTCTCAGGCCTTTTTCTTTTTATTAATATAGTATATTACTACTAAAGAAAACGGCAGTAAAAATATTACCGGTGGATAGGGAGGTGCATAGGTACTCAAAAATCCATCTAAGGAATTAAACCAAGGACCTTCTTCTCCGCCAGGAATTGACTCGGTAACTCTTACAAATATATCAGTTCCCGCCAGTATCCATATCAATATACTTCCCATTAATGCCTTAGAAAGTTGGTGAATCTCTGAAAAATTCTTAAGACTGGATAAATAAAACAGCCCTGCAGATATTACAATAAGTCCTCCCCATCCTCCTCTAAACATATCACCAGATATCTCAAGGATACCCCAAGAAAAATCATTACCACCTATGGTTACCATTAAGTTGGCAATCCCAAAAATCAAAGTAACAATTCCTAAAACTCCAAAATATATTCTTCCAATTCTATCATTCATTTTATTGTACCCCCAATAATGTCCAAATCAAATTTATTAAACCACCATATAAAAATATTACTGTTACTAAAACTGCTAAACTGCCCAAAAGGTTTTTCCATCCTTCTTTGAGTAACATTACAAATGTTGCTACACAGGGAAAATATATGGAAACAAGCACAACAGATGTAATCATTTGATACTTACTCATTTCAATTACACTAAGTTGGGCAACCGCAAGATCCTTTCTTAAAAACGCAGCAACTAAAGGTCCTGCTGTTTCACCGGGAACCCCAAACCAACCAGTAAGAAGCGGTGTTAGTGTTTTAGCCAACCAATCTATAGTCCCGGTAAGATATAAAATGTTTACAATTGCACAACCAAACAACACAAAGGGAACCGCAGTTTTTAAAAAGCCTCCTAACCTCATTCGTAGTTTTCTTGATATATTATTCCATAGGGGCTTTTGATAAGGAGGGACATCAATCAGAATTTCAGGGGATTTCCCTGGAGTAAGTTTATTCAAGACAAAACCAAAAATAAAGTATCCAAAAATTAAATACAACAAAACTATCCCTGTACTCTCTGGAATTACTTCTTGCATAATCCCCAGTTGAGCCCCACAAGGAATAAATATTGCCAATAAAGTCATCATCATAAAACGTTGTTTTTTTGTTTCTAAAATTCGAGTTGCAGTTACTGCAGGCACATTACAACCTAAGGCAAGAATAGAAGGCACAATAGCATATCCATGTAGACCAATCTTATGAAATATAGTATCAATAAGTACAGCCATTCGAGGTAGATAACCCACATCTTCTAATAAAGCCATCATTAAATAAAATATAAATATTGCCGGCAGAACAACTCCTATAGCTACAAATAAACCAGAAGTTAGAACTCCAAAAGCTTCAAAACAATTATCTGCTAATGGATCTCCCACAAAAATATAGTAAAACCATCCACCTTCCCCTGGAAAAACTGACTGTATCCAGGGTAAAAAATGTTCATCAAATAATTTGACAAAAAATCCATCAGTAAATAATGTTCCTGCAAAAGAACAAAATACACTCCAAAAACCATATAAAATAGCTATGGCAATTGGAATACCGGTTAAAGGCTTAACAGTGAGTTCTCCCAATGCATCTTTTAATGTATGTTCAAATTTGCCGAAAGTTACTACTTTATTGGATATCTTTTCAATTAAACCCCATCGCTCATCAGCAGTTATTGTCATTTTATCTCCCCCACCTTTTCCATAATTTCATTTACTCTAACTAAAGCTGCTTTTTTTATACTTAACACTACCTCTTTAAATCCTTTGCCGCTTATAGCAATCGTTGGTACTACTGGAATATTAAGAATGCTTTTTAATTTCTCTATATCGATCTGCACATTTTTATCTTCAGCAACATCCCACATATTAAGTGCCAGTACAACTGGATAACCCCTCTCTATTATTTCTAAGCAAAGATAAAGTCCTCGCTCTATCTTAGAGGCATCAACTACACAAATTACTAAAGCCCCTTTTTCTTCTTCTAACATCTTTACAGCCACTTCCTCAGCTTTATCTTTTGGTTCCAAAGAGAATGTACCGGGTACATCAATAATTTCAAAATCTTCAGTACCCTCTTCCCTCTCAACACGTTTAATAGCGCATTTAGAACAAGTTTCACTATGCCATTCGCTGCTTACTTTCATATATCCTTTAGCATAATCGACGGTAGTACCAGGGTAATTAGATTCAATAACATTTGCCCCAGTTAGGCGATTAAAAAATACACTTTTACCCACATTTGGGTTCCCCATCAATAATATTTTTTTCATTTTTTCACCTCCACGGTAATTCTATCAGCCACACTTAATGCTAAAGAGGTGTGAGCTCCATCGACTTCTACCACCATCGGGCCTCTTAGAGGATGTTTAGTAATCATTTTAAGATTCTTACCAACTCTTATACCCATACCAGCTACCTTATTTTTCAAATCCTGTTCAATGCTTTTTACCCTACCTTCTTCTTCATAATTCATTTCAGATAGTTTCTTTTCCATGTTTTCACCTTCCTTTTATTATTCTAATTTTTCGAGCCATACCTCTACCCAGTGCAATTATACTTCTATTGACTTCTACCACCACTGGACCCCGTATCGAGGATATCACACGAATAACATCCCCCTCTTTTATCCCTCTTAAGTATAATCTCTGTCTGAAGCCCCGTCCTCCTTCAATATTAATAATTCTTGCCCATTCTCCTGGCTGTAATTCATAAAGAAATTTAGTCGTCAAATTTTCACCCCCATTCTATCTATTAATTAATAATGAGATTCATTCTCAATATATAATTAAAAAAATATTTATTTATTCACTTTTTTAATTTTTTATAACAATCTTCACAATATCCTTTAATTCCTAACCTATGTTCTAAAGGTTTAAAATTATATTTTTTACAAACTTCATTCTGTAATCTTTCTATCTTTTCATTAAAAAATTCTATAGCCTTCCCACATTTAATACAAAGTAAATGATCATGATGTTTTTTGCTAAAAATATTTTCATAACTTATCTTATCTTGACAGCGTAAGGTTTCGGTAATCAATCCACTTTGGAGTAATAAGGGGATGGTCCTGTAGATAGTAGCCCGAGAGACATCATTGCCCTGCTTACGCAATTTTTCAAAAAGTTCCTCTACATCAAAGTGTTTATGGAATGAAAATATTGCTTTTAAAATAAGCTTTCTTTCGGAGGTATATTTTAGGTCTTTAGATTTTAGATATTCTTCAAATTTCTGATCTTCAGTAATCAATTTAATCACCTCATTGATAATTGCAATTAAGTCTCAATATCAATATACAATACTATTTTTTACTTGTCAAGCCTCTAAGTACATTTTTTAAATAAAATAATAGGAAATTTTTATAATATATTTTTTCTCTTCTAATTATTATCATAACTCTCAAATTCCATTCTTTTTGAAAAGCCCTTTTCTTTCAATACTTTTTCTATTTTCTCTTTATCCTTAATATAAAATAAATGAGTCACACATTTGCAATCTGAGGAACCAAAACCTTTTCTAACTGTCTCGGTAATCGGGTTTCTACAAAATACCTCAGCTATTTCGCATTCAATTGATTCGAGAATTACCCAAATTTTTGAAATTTGAGTTCTTCTATTTTTTAAAAGATAATCTATATGCCAAAAACTCTTCTTATCTTTCTTTAAGTGTCTTCTCAGCCTGGCATCCAAACGACTTTTTGCTGAACCTATATAAATATAATTCCCTTTTTTAAATAATATCTTCCCCAAACAACCTACCGTAGCTTCAAAATCTTCAGTTACATATATTATCAATATATAAGTAGCTACTGATTTCGTAAAAATATTTTTAATTTATTCTCAACCACCTTTTAATACCATATCCCCGACTTCACAACCAATATCCTTAGCTATTACCGGACATTTTGCTTTAAATAGAAAAAAAATAGATTTATCTTCTTCAGAGAGAGATTCATAATTTCCTTGACCCTTACTAATAATCAATTCTGCCTTCTGATATAATTCTATAAATTCTGGAGAACAATATTTTAGTATAGTCCCCGGTGCATCTGACCCACTTGAGATAATCTTTGCTACTTTATTTATTCCGCAAAATATTGCATCTTCTATTAAAGCATCATTAATAATTGGCTTACCTCGTACCACATAGATTACTTGCTTCCCTAGTTTTTCTGTTAGCTCTTCTATCAATAGTCTATCAAAAACTACTTCTCCTGCATTATCAGCTAAATAAATTACATGGTTAACCTTAGATAAAATTTCTTTAAATTCTTGATATCTAAATACAGTTTTATTATTTTTATTATCACTTCTAAAATCCTTATTAAAAATTTTATTTATCTCTTCTTCCACATTTAAAGAATTTTTCACACCATAGTCAATAACATTACCGGCAATAGATAACTTTACGGCAGTTAAAAGTCTATCCTCCGAATTGTTTATTTCTTGTTTTAATTCAGGGTAAAGACTTAATGCCATCTTATTGCTACTTTCTTTAATCTCTTTAAAGGGGTCCTTCACGCCAATTATTTCCCTTACCAAAGCGTAAACAGTTCTTCCCATCTCTGGAGGACTCGCCTCTAAGGGAAAATCAGGTATTAACTTAGAAAGTTCATCTATAATCTTTTTTTGTACAATCTCATCCGCCCCCGCAATTCGAGCAGCATCTAAAGCCTGTCTGTAAAAACAGGGAATACAATCTAAATAAGTTCTCATTTAATCTACATACACTCCTAATGAATTTATTATCTTTTTCCTACATATCTTCCCAATCCGAAATAAGCTCCTTGAACATAAAACAAAGGATCTAACCGTCCCTTTTGTTTGGCAAAATTCTTTAAAAATAAATCCTGATCTATTGAAACAGCTACCACCTCTCCAACTATAATAACTCTGGTCTCAGTTGTTTCATAAATATTCAATAATCTACACTCAAAATGAGACCTACACTCTGCAATCAAAGGCGGCTTTACTTTTAAAGCTGGGATTGAGGTGAATTTTGCTTTTTCAAATTCATCTATTTCGGCAGGAAATTTTATTCCGGTAAGATTTACTTTTTCTAACATAGAAGTGGAAGGAACATTTAAGACGAATTCTTCTGTCTCCACAATATTTCGGTAAGTATCTCTATCTTTATCTGAACCAATTGCATAAATAGGAGGATTATGAGAGACTGGCATCACCATTCCATAAGGGGCAATATTTCTTACTCCGCTTTTACTCATTGTTGAAATCAGATAAACTGGAACACCTGGCGAGGCAACCGGTGAATCATTTAAGGGAATCTCTACTTTATTCATTTTTTTCACACTCCTCCATTAATTTTTTTTACGTTTTATTTTTATTATTTGGGAATATTTTTATTATTGTAAGACTGTAACTATAAAATATTAATTTACTTACCTTCTACCATCTTATAATTTCTCTTGCTCAGATAATTTCCTAATAATATCGAAGTTACGATAACCAACGGCAGCGAAACTAATAGTCTTATGGCAGTAAATTTTACTCCCATAAATGATGCTTCAAACATAGCCATAGGTACCCTACAAATTGCTGCAGCTCCTATATAAGTAAAAACAATGCTGAGTTTTGCTCCTTTATTATACATAGAATAAGCAATTGGAAAGGCCACCAATAACCCTCCGGCTATAGTTCCAGCAAGCAATATAGCCCATATATATCCTTTAATACCAGATTCTTCACCTAAATGTTTTTCAATTATTTCTTTTTTTACCCATACCTCAAATAGCCCTATCAATATAAAAGCACAAGGGAGTATCTTGAGCATATATACTAAAAAAGAAATAAAATTATAACCTATCTCTTTCCCAGGATTAAATCCAAATATTAAAGAAACAATTAAGAAAAGAGTATAACCTGATATATAAGCTATTTTAATTTTGGTATTTCGTTTCATTAAAAAATCTCCCCAAAGAAAATACCAGTCATTGCAGCTACTGAAAGAGCTATAAAGAAGCTGATTATATTTCTTATTATAGTTACTTTTGTCCCAAAATATTCTTTTTCTATAGGATAAGTGAGTACACCTACCATCATCAAAGTTGTGGTAAATGCCGATAAGACCATATAAGGCACTCCCTTAGTTAATAAAATACCGGATAAAGGAAAAGCAATAAAACCAGGCATAATAGTTATTGATCCAAAAAGGGAAGCCAAAAAAACACTAATAGATTTACTACTATATTTCAAATAATTTGAAATTACTTCATCTGGAAAAAGAAAAAGGATAAAGGAAACAAAAATAAGCATAGTCAAAAAAGCCGGAAATATTTTTGTAAATTTTGTAATAGCGATCTTTACCGCTTTTAGTGTTTTTTCACGATTTACAATTAAAGAGATTATTAATGTTAGCCCGGTTATTGCATATGTATAGTACATAATATATTCCCCTTGCTTTTATATCTATAATTTTTTATTAATAGTCCCATCAGGAAGCATATTATCAGGATGATATTTTCCTTCCTCTTCCATTTCTCTTCTTATACAGCGATGGTAATTTCCTTTACAATAACCATCAATCCATTTTATCTCTAATTTTCCCTCTTCAAAATACCTTTTCATGGGGCAAACGTTATACCATTTGCAGATATTTTTTGATTTCATATTTCTAAAATTCTCTATATAGTAAGTTGGCAACCTACTCCGCCCTCGATACAATTCTTGGGGAATAGAGCAAGGATTTTCTTTTTATTTTTAGTACAATGGGTGGGTATAATTAAAGATATATCTTTTAGCAAATTATATTCCTCAAAATCATGAAATCCTCCCAATAAAGCGTAAATTTCCCCTAATTTATTTGCTGAGTTTAATATCTTATTTATCCCCGAATGGGCACAACCGGTTATAACTACAAGACCTTTCGCGGTTGAAAAAATTAGAGATTGCTCTTTAATTGATATTTTTGTTTTACCAATAGGTAAAGAACCTTCTATTTCTCCGGTAGTATAAACTCCAGGGCAAATCTCCTTTGATTGCTGAATTTCACAAAATATATTTGCTCTTTTTTTAATTTCTTTTTTCAAATGATTAGAAAAAGATTTTGGAACATATACTTCAAGATTTTTATTCAAATTTAACACTCGAGCAAGACCACCACAATGGTCCCAATGACTATGTGAAAGTAGTATTAAATCTATATCTCGAGGATTTATACCTAATAACTTCATATTTGAAATAAGCACATCACCATCCCACCCGGTATCGAATAAAATATTTCTTTCTTTTGTCTGTATAAAACAGGAAAAACCCCATCCTGCTTTTAAACCTTTAATATTTTCTGCAATTTCATTGTCATAAATAATAGTAATTTTCATTATCTACGCTCCGTTTCTATTCACCACGGCAGCGCCGTGGTGCTATATAATTGATACAATACGGCTGTGGTAATGTCAAATAATTTTGCTATTTCATTTTAGCGAGAATTGATTCTACTATCTTATTAAAAATTTGAGTGGTTTCTGAATTTTTATATTGAGAGATATATGGTTTCCCTTCATCTGTAGAATTTACCATATTTAAATCTATGGGAATTTTGCCTAAGAAAGGTAAGTTAAATTCTGTAGCTACTTTTTCCCCTCCTCTTGATTTAAATAAATCGATATTTTTACCACAATGAGGACACTTTAATCCACTCATATTTTCTATAATTCCCAAAATAGGTATATTAAGATTTTTTAAAAAGTTTACA
>JAHIPN010000058.1 GCA_018894595.1 bacterium | reverse complement strand
TTGCCTTATTTACTGAAATATAATTTTATCCTTTCTTCCGGTGATCACAATCTAAAAGGGCTTTTTCTTTTAGGTTGTGTTAACCGGTCTTTCTTTCTCCCTGGCAATACTCTCACCAGGTAAATTACTATTTGCTGGTGAGTGTATTGCTCTTTCTTTGTTTTTTCTCTCCTGGTTTTTCTCCCTTCTCCTTCTCTTTTCCCTCGCGATAGGTAAAAAAATCTCAGATCAGAAAAAGGTATCTTCTTTTTTTGTTCTGAGATTTTTTTCTTATCGCGCAAACATAAAGAATCAAAAAAGATATAGCCATCGAAAAAGAAGATAGGCACAAACCAGGCAAGCTACCTCTTCCCTGCTTGCCGGGTGTTTGTGATTATCTTGTTTTTACGGGAAGAAGACTAAACCACGAGAGATGGCAGATGCACGAAAAGGTTCGCAAATAGGGGCGGGGCAAGGGAGAGAGGAAAGAACGATAAGCCTACCTTTATGCTGGTAGAGTGAAGGTGAATCGACCGCAGTTTTTCCTTCCCCCTTATGCTTCCCCCCTAATGAATCATAGCCTAACCTTAATTAGCGTGTTTTTCCGTATCTGATGAGCCAACAGGGGGAGTTCACGACCCCGAGGTGAGGCAGTACGGGAAAAAAACACGATACGAAAAAGAAGGGGGATAAGAGGGGGGTCTTAGGGGGGATTTAAGGGGGAAGGAAAGTTACCCGCCCCGCGCGTGGATGAGTTGTAAAATTAGAGATAACCGGGGTGGATTAAATTGTTGCTTTAATTTTCTTCTCCTCTCCTTCTCTTCTCCTGGCGATAGGTGAAAAATATATAAATAAAAATGTTTCTTTTCTTTTAACTTTTTATTTACATATGTTTTTACTTATCGCTAACCATAAGGAATCCGAAAGATATAGTCACCGAAAAGGGAGATAAAAAATTCCCGCTATTATCCTTTCATTTATTTTTTTATCTCTCTTTTGCGGGGTGAAGATTAAATTACGATAAATTAAATTAAATCTAAACTAAATGTAAAATATTAGAAAACATTGTCATGGTAATAACTAATGAGAGAGAGATAGAGAGATAGAGAGAGAGAAAGTGGGTCCTCAATTTGCTGGGTAAGAGATACTGAAAAAAAATATTTAAGTCTAATAAAATAAAAAAACCGAAAGGAAAATATATGTTAAATCTTTCGGTATAGCCATAAAAAAGGGAGCGTAATTTTGGCAAATCGCACTCCCTTTTGTACTTATAATTATAACATTAAAAAAGAAGAATCTGGATAATATTTCAATAAATTTTATCCTATTTCTTAAGACATTAAAATATTTATTTTAAACACTGTAATTTAGTTAAATACTTCTATATATTCACTAGTGTCATGTCAAGCTTGAAATGGCGTATTGAATATGATATACTTTTTCATAATCACTCATGGAGGAATGAATATGAAAAAGTATGTCGTCACTTTAACAAAAGAGGAAAGAGAATATTTAAACAAAATCGTTTCCAAGGGTATCCATAAATCACAGAAAGTCATAAATGCCTTGCTTTTACTTAGTTGCGATGAAGGAAATTTCCAGAAAAAACGCTCTACTAATGAAGAAACCTCCCGAGTTCTGAAAATCGGCATGAGGAAAATTGACCGAGTCAAAAAGCGATTTATAGAAGAAGGTCTTGACATAACGTTAAACGGTAAGAAGGGGAGTCGAATATACGCCAAAAAGGCCGATGGAGATTTTGAAGCACATCTTATTGCCTTGAGTTGCAGCGACCCGCCAGAGGGTTTTTCCCGGTGGTCTATGCGGCTGCTGGCTGATAAAGTTGTTGAACTTAATTATATTGACAGCATTTCTCACGAAACAATACGTCAGGTTTTAAAAAAAACGAAATTAAACCTTGGCGCCAAAAAGGTTGGGTAATCCCTCCAGAACAAAATGGCAACTTCGTTGCACATATGGAAATGGTGTTGGATGTATACAAGCGGTCTTTTGATCCAAAATATCCAGTAGTATGCATGGATGAATCACCAAAACAGTTAATTGCGGAAACAAAAATTCCCATTGCGGCCTCACCTGGACATGTTGCCAAGCATGATTACGAATACAAGCGTTGGGGTGTCTGTAATATTTTCATGGCCAGTGAGCCTTTAGCCGGAAAACGTATCGTAAAGATCACCGAAAGAAAAACAAAAAATGACTGGGCTTACTTTCTTGAAGATATAGCAGCAAGTTATCATGGAGCTGATAAAATAACTTTAGTCATGGACAACCTGAATACTCACACTCCCGGGGCACTCTATGAAACCTTTAAGCCCGATAAAGCAAAATCGTTATGGAACAAATTTGAATTCATATACACTCCAAAACATGGGAGTTGGTTGAATATGGCTGAAATCGAACTGAACGTTCTCCTTGGGCAATGCCTCAACAGGAGGATTGGCAATATTGAAAAAGTCATGAGCGAAGCCGCTGCATGGCAGAGCCATAGAAATAACAAAAATGCAAAAGTCAATTGGCAATTTACCACTGATGACGCCAGAATTAAGTTGTCACGTCTCTATCCGTCAATTGAGACTTGACATGACACTAGTAACAATTTATTATATTTTAAGTGTTCCTTTTTTATATAGATAATTGCCATTACCAGTAAATATGTAAGCTAATACAGAAAATTTTTTCAAAGCTTCGTAAATATTGGGTTCATCATTACTATCGATCGATTTAGTAATGTTTTTAAAGTTGCTTTCTAGTATAGCAAAATAGTTTTCAGGAATACTGTAAAATGTGTCCCTGTTACTCGCAACATTGTTTAAAAAAGAATTCGTGCTTGAATATGCAGATGACAAAACAGAGTGAATTAAAACAAGCATTGGATCATATTCAATATTCAATATCCTTGAAACCATAGCATAGGTTGCACTAAAATAAAACAATTTTTCTCTAGCATTTTTTGTACTATTCATTAGCTCAAATACTTTTTCGAATTCATCTACAATTATTTTTTTATTTTCATTTGAAATTTTCAAATTATAACCCCCTTATAATTTACCTTTAAATCTATTGTTAGCCAGCGGAACATGCAACTAGTGATCTTTTTTCGCTATTTTCTTCTTCTGTGTTTTCTATTCCAAACGATTCAAAGCCTTCTTCGGTATGTTCATAAACGCCGCACCCCCCTGCTGCACCGATTATCCCTTTTTGCCCCGCTACCTCAAAATCAAAATATTGTCCTTGCCATTCTTGCGAACTGGGAAAGCTATTTTTATCTAAAATTTTCTGTATCACGCTATCTATCTGTATGTTTTCTGCCTTTTGATAATCGTACTTATTTTCTGCTACTTCTAATAACCATGGGAATAGCCTGATAAAACGTAACAATGCAATCCCCGCAGAAGAAGTTTTGCTTCCCTTATTCTTCCACTTGGCAAGTGTGCGTTGAGGCATCTCTAATGCCCGCTCAATTGATGACATGCTAATTTTATTATTAATGAAATACTTTAAAATGCCTTCAACAGATTTTTGTTTTAAGTTTTTAATTGTCTCTTCTATCATATTTTCATTTTGATCGAAAAAATCGCCTTCAGATTCACACGCAAGACATTTATTTTTAATTATCTCGATATTATCTTTACCGGCAAAAGGCTCCACAATTGTAATAGCTTCTTTTTTTTCAAGAATCTCTTCAGAACCACATACTGGACATCTTTTTTTATTCATATTACTCCTCCAAGTTAAGTTTTTTCATAATATCAAACTTCTTTATTGCTTGTAGCATTTGATCATTCATATTTTCAGATAAATGAAAAGATTTAATAATCCATTTATTAGTACAATTATTATACATAAATGATAGATAACCTTTTTTATGTCCTGTTACAAATTCATAATTATCTACCATTATTTGCTTATTTTTATTCGGGTTTTGTTTCCAAAGGTTAGTATTTATAAAAAATCTATTTTTTAGTCCATCATTATAAATAAAATCTAAGATTTGATCTTTAGTACGAAGGTTAAAATATTTATCTGCATCTTTAAGGACGTTAGGAAATATAAATACATTGTTTCTATTTTTCTTTTTACAAGATTTTTTAAAATCTAGGAAATTATAGCTTGGGGTTTTTATATAATACATCAATCCCACCTAAATATCAAATTTTTTTATACTTAAAGTATAAATGTATCATTATTATTTATGGTATCTTTAGTAGTAGTAGTAACTATTTTAAATACTTTAACTAAACTTACGAATTCAAAAGAAATAAATATAATTTCTTCTTGTTGATTTTAAATATTCCAATGGGCGGCTCTTTGTTAAATATTAATCCTTCCGGAACCAGTCCACTCTTTTATTATTTCTCTCCTCTTTTCTTCCAAGACAACCTCGAGCAATTTTGAAGTTGGGGAATTACCGGGTTCAAATCTTTATTCTTGACAGTTCGTTAAACTATTTGTCAAGATTAAAGATTTGATCCTATTATCTCCTTTACTTTTTCTAGTCTCCTTTTTAATTTTTCTTCATTCATTCTACCTTTTGCTTTCCTTAGAATTCTAATTTCATCATCAAATAATCCTTTTTTCCTATAAATTATAGCTAATCTTTCGTATGGATGACTGCCATCAAATTCTTCTTCAATATTTTTTTCATATAATTTAATAGCCTTATCTATTTTGCCTTCCTTTTCTAATTTAATTCCTTTTAAATTACGATTAACCCAATTATTCTCTATTTTACTTAATTCTTTTCTATATTTTTCAATTAAGTTAAAATTGCTATCTGGATTTTCTAATAAGTTGCCGTATTCCAGATTTAGCCTTTTATATTTTCCCCCTTCTGTTTCAGGCTTTACTTCTTCCTCTGGGATAAGTTTAAAAGGTTGGTCTTTATTCCCTCTTCTTTTAATGTAAGGATTATCTTCAGAATATCCTTGTTTAAAAAGAGGCTCATTACAATTTTTGCAAAACTTACTACCTTCTTCGTTTTCAAAACCACATAGTGGACATTTTATTTTCATACTAAAAATCTCCCTTTATTTTTAGTAAAGTTTTTTTAATTCCCGGTGGTATTTTTTAATTGCTATATATCTTCGATCCTTCCGGAATCAATCCACTCTTTTATTATTTCTCTTCTCTTTTCTTCCAGGACGACCCAAAAGTTACCGGACTATTGACTTGGTACGCCTTCCTTATTTAAGAAAATGGGATGTGTCCCTGTTTATTGTTATAATTGAAAAAGTATTTTATATCTATAGAATAATCTGAAAGATTAGGATAGTCAAATAACTTTCCTTTTCCTGGTCGAAAAATGGGTGTGTCTGTCCCTATTACTTTCTACTATTACTTTCTACTATGTTGCTAAAAACAGCAACCTAATCTTTTTAAAGAATTATAAATCTACCAGATTTATAAAACCTATAGGCTTTCACTAAAAGTTAGCGAATTATTGAATTAGCATAATCGTTCCCAATATTTTTATATCCATGATATGATAGCAGCATTAATATAAAATAATTGTCAAAAAATATTTACGACAAAAAAATGTTAAATACAAAGTAAAGAAGTATCTAAACTTATCCCGCTTCTAAAATACATTTAATAAAACATCTTATTGTTTTCTTCTTTATGTCATCTTTACACCCAAACAACATTTTATATAATCCTGATATAACATCTTGAATACGCTGTCTTTTTATTTTTTGAGCATCTAGATAAGTTGGTCGTAGCGAAATGTCTGGATGTCCCCAATATAAATATGGCGAGTAACCTAATTCCATTACAAACGTATTCTGCGCTCTGAATAAAGAAAATAGCATAGACTTTTGCTTTAAAGCAAATTCGATAAATTTTATACCGCAATCAAAAGCCATAATTGTATTAATATCTTTTGTAGTCCCTATATATACAGAAGCTCCAGCAAATAAAAATCTATTAGCCATTTCAATCCATGATGAACATGCATTATTGAAAATAATTGGATATCTTATATCTCCCACCGTATGCAAAGCGGGAATCCATGACCCTTTATATAATTGAAGTGCACTACTAAACTTTACTCCTTTACGATCTTCTATTTTAATAATTTTCTCCTTCTTATCATAATTTATATTTTTTCTAAATTCCTCAAAATTGAAATGACGAGCTCTGTCATTCTCTCTTAGTTGTTTTTTATCAGTCCAGAGAATACCGTCTATAGAAACAGGAATAATTAATTCCGTAACGGTTACTGTATCCTCACCTGGTTCCAATGCAAAACACGCATACAAATCATAAACAACATCATTAATAATACCTTTTGAAGAAGTGACTTTAGATGTAATACGCTTTCCGCTCAACTCTCCTGCATGAGAGCTAATCATAATAAAATCAAATGGATATCTTTCAATTAAATGCATAAATCGATAAGCTTGGGCATTTGCTCCACTTAAATCTAAAATATCAATACCATTGGTTTTAAATTTTTTCTTAATTCTAACTGATTCAGTATCTGGAATATCACCTGGATCGCAAATCATAGACAGGGCAAAACTGCTGTTCCCTTCATTTATACGCCTATAACCACGCAATATTTGTAAACCTAAATCTCGTTCTAGAAGAAAATGCGCAACAGGAGATCTAAAAGGTAAAATTCCATAAGGTATACCATTTGTAAAAAATACCACCCGTCTAAATTCAAACTCTTCTAACTTCCCCACTCTACTCCTGAAAATCTTGAATAACTCATCTTTCGATTCTTTTCGTATCAAACTATCCTCTGCCAGATTCCAATTTCGCAATAACTCATCAACTTCATCAGCCAGTTCTTTTGTCACTTTCTCTACTTTTAATATTTTATACCCATTAGCTATACAAAAATTTTCTGCTATTACCTCGCCAATTGAGTCTGATTTTTCAATAACGGCTATTTGCTCACTAGTAGCTAAATGCTGTAATTCAGAAAGATCGATATATTGTTTATCTACAGTACTTTTATTCAAGTATTTCTTTAAGATCCCCATAAATTTATCAATCCCGGCATCCTCTTCAATAACTATAACTCTTCTATGATATTTTCGTGGGAAATGTTTCATAAATAATTCTCGAGTTTTTTCCCCACAGCCTGCCAAGATGAGGTATTCATGTTGAAATGAAGCAAGTAGATTATTTCGTCTTGTAATTTCATTTTCTGCATCTGGCCGTGAGACCCAAGGTTCTTCCATTATTGCAAAGTAATATTTACTTCCAGTAAACCTTTCTGATAAGGCTCTGGCAATGGAAGCATTACCCACTATGGCGATTAAAGGTAATATTGTTTTTTTCATCGCCAAGGTTATCACCTATTTCTCTTATTTAAAATAATATAAGGGGGTAAACAAGCTCGGAGTGTAATTTAGTTTTCATACCCCAGTATAAATAATGGGATCTAGCTTCAACTTTAATATATCGGAATTTATAAAAATATGATAAAAGTATAATAAAAAATATCTCTTGTCATATTCTAATTATTTGAGAAGATATAGAGAAATTAAAATTTATCATACCATTTACAAAAAGTTAGAAAAAATTACCGAATTATTATCCTAGCACACCTTCCTTATTTATTTAAAATTAAAAGTAGAATATTAATCATCTCAAAAAATGGTATGTATTCCCATTTATTATTTACATATATGGATTTTTCGATAATTCTGATTTAGTTACCTTTAATTTAAAACCATATCTATTTATTATTTTATTTACATTACTTAATAATACTTCATTGGAAGTAGGAGAAAGAATAATTTTTACTATTAATTCATTTAAATTGCATTTTACATTAATTCCAATTTCGCTTTTATGTTCTGAAAATGCTTGATTTATAACTGCTCGAAGCTCTTGTTCTTGTTTAAATTCTTTTCGTTTTAAAAAAAATACTTCTAAGGTATTCGGGCTATTTATGTTAAAAACACGATTTTTAGGTTCTAAAATATTATGATCTACATATTTAACTTCACCAATCCAAATCCTTTCTTTTGTTTTATGAAAACTATTTTTTAGTCTACCAATTGTTGATTGAATCGCAATAGATTTTGTACTTATAATATTATTTTTAGATGTATAAGTCTTCCACATCTCATAAGATTCATCATTGTTTACATGCCAGCAATTAATTAGATGAGATCTTAATTCTCTTGATTTATGCCATTCTATAGGACTATATATATTTCCATTTGAAGATGTAATCTTTTTTTCTTCCAAACTAAATTTTTTAATCGTTTCTAAAGGTAAAATGGCTTCCCATTTTTCGCCAAGTTTATCAGCTCTACAAAAGTATAACGAAGCATCTTCTATCATATTTTTAAATTTCTCAAAATCCATATATCGCCAAATTTTACTTGAATCTGAATTATTAATTTCTAATTTAGTATGTGGGGTATACATCAATATTTCTCCTATCTCTTTCTTTGAGATTTAATCTTTAAATATCTCCGTTTTTCTTAGAAATACGAATAATTTAAATTTAATTATATAATTGACCGACATTATCCTAAACTTACCCTATCATAACTCACTGGGTCTATGCCCTTA
>JAHIPN010000057.1 GCA_018894595.1 bacterium | reverse complement strand
TGTTAGATTTGGATAATTAGTTAAAAGTCGCAGAAGAATTGTGGGACTTTCTTGGGAATAATGGTGCCTATGAAGAATTATTAAATTGTTTTGAAAGAGTAGGTATAGAACTAAGACCAGAAATTGATGCGTATTTTTCAAAATTCAAGCAATAAAGTTATAGGATTAAGAGTGAATGCCCACAATGGCAGATAGCACAACATGCACACTACGGGCTAACATCTTCGCCTATCAGGACATTGCTCCCTTCGGGTCACAGTATTGGAAAGAATGAAGGGGTAAACATAAGTAGTTTATTTTTGGTAAAAAGAAGGATTTTAGTAATTTATATTGTATATAGATATAAAATATGCGAAATATTTCAAGTAAACGAATATATAACGAACTATTAATTTAATATCGTAACCTGCATGAAAGTAACAGGAGAGATCTTTTCTTATTTTAAAAAGAAAAGAAGCCGAAGAGGAAAGATATTAAAAGTATCTAAACTTTCAGGCAAAAGGACTGTTACCGGACAGAACTCTGGAGAGCTTTATGCAAAAAAGCACCGACGGGACAATTCCTAAGCTTATGAAAACCCATACAAAGTTTACTAAAAGAACTATTTCCTAATTTCTTAGGAAGAATCTTTCAGGTAAAAAGATAGAGTAGAAAAGTAATATAATTATTTTCTTAATCTGTCTCTCTGTTTTTCTTAAAAACATTTTAGAAGAGTGTAAGAAAAGAAGGATTTATTCTTTTGTATTAGATATGTCAAATGTTGAGACCAGACCCCGTTTATTTTTTGGTCAACAACATGATCATATGCAAATAACCAAGTAAAACTTGTTGAACACAAACGCTAACCAAAGCGAAAAAACTAGGGAGAAGGTGAGGTAGATATAATAAACAATATGGGACAGAGTAAAATAGCTAAAGAGAACAATGTAAAATCAGAAATTTCTGTAGATAGCAAGATGAAACTCTCGGAGGTCCAAAAGATGGCAGCTCAATGTTGGCTTGCCGAATTCGAAGGCTTACGGAATGAGATATTAAGCTTCCAGAGAATGCAACATAATCTAATTTGGACAAACATCTCTATTATAGGTACACTCTTAGCGATTTATTTTGCATACCAGTCGGATAAAACAGACATGATCCTTCTTGCTGTACCCATAGTCTCGAGTCTGCTTGGAGTTTGTTGGGTTGCCCAGGGGAGGCGAATTTCACAAATCGGTCATTATATCAAATATAATATTGCACCAGCACTACAAACCCTTTGTCATGACAAGAAAATCATGGGATGGGAAGATGAGATAAGGGAAGGAATAGAGACAGGCTTTTTTATCTATGTTCGCGACCTATTATTGTTACGTGTTCCTCGTGCTACCGGTGGTGGGTTAATATTTGTCGTTTCTTCTGTGATGGGTATTGTTATAACTGCCATTGGTCTAGGAAGAGCACTTATAACGTGCAACAAGTGGCAAATCGCTTCTGTTTGGTGGGTTGGATTAATGCTAACACTCTGGTTTATAGTATCAGGCTACAAGCTAGGTCAGTATTGGATATGGATAAAGGCGGCTAAGGATAAGTAGTAACAAAACCATCTAAAGTCTTAATTATCAGCTCCGGCTCAGTTATTATCGAGCAGGCGGTTGAGTTTGAGTATGCCGGCACGCAGGCGTGCAAGGCGATGCGGGAGGAGGGCGTTACCTCGGTGCTGTTCAACTCTAACAGTCCCTTGATACATTTTGAAATATCATAAAATAGTAGGTGATAGAAAATATGGGGGGGAATAGTAACGGTATTTTTAGTAGAATATATGAAACCTTTTTTACTCGGGATTTTTGTTTTATATCAGGAGGTAGCTTATTATTAATTATTATTAAATATGTTTTGGATGGAGAAGTTATTGATTTAATTAATTATATTACAGGAAATTTTCTGAAATTTATTGTTTTTCTTACTTTTTCTTATATTATTGGGGTGATAGTTCAAGAAGGTCTATATTTTACAAAAATAATAATTACTACCACAAAGATTCCATCTTCATATAAAAATTATATACTGGTAATTGAAGATATTAGGAAAAATTATAGTACGGTAACTCTTAGAGAAATAGAAAGAGTTATTTTTCTTAAACAATTTGTAACTTGCATTGGAGGGGCTTCTTTAATTAGTTCTATTATTTTATTGGTAATTGTAATAAAGTTTAATAAAGTACAAGATTATTTTTTATTATGTGTTCTAATTCTTTTAACAATTGTTTATATTAAAGAAAATAGGTTTAAGCAAAAACAGCAAGACAAAATATTTAAAGATCTTACAAATAAATTAAAAGGTTAAAAGAGAGAATGTTTCTAATTTAATAAAAATTTCTGTATAAATAAAATGAATTTAGTTATTATATAATAAAATAATCTTAAAAAACTTTTTTATCTAGTTATTATGAACTATTATAAATAAATAGTTACCATCTAAAATTAATTTACGCAAAGGACAAAGTATGTTTATATCAATACATTCGCTTCCACAATTTAAGAAGTACGACA
>JAHIPN010000056.1 GCA_018894595.1 bacterium | reverse complement strand
ACCAACATTACCAGAACCTACCATAAGAATTCTTTTTCCTGGCAACACTCGTTCAATATTAATCAAAGTTTGGGCAGCTCCGGCGCTCATAACTCCTGGCAAGGTCCAGCCCGGAAACGAAAGAGCTTTTTCGATCCCCCCTGTTGCTAAAACTATTCTTTTAGCCTTTAATAATTTAATTTCTTTTTCTTTAACTAATAGTGAGATAATGTCCTTTTCCATAATTCCTAAAACTTTTGTCTGAAGAGAAATTTCTACACCCTGAGAATCTGCCTCCTTAAGTAAACGTAGGCCAATATCAAAACCTCTGGTACCCGCCAGATGTTCTTTTGAGCCAAAAAACTTATGAATTTGTTTAAAAAGCTGCCCACCCGGTTTATCTTTATCATCTACCAATAAAACTTTAGCACCGTAACGACTGGCCTCTATAGCCGCCCCTAAACCGGCCGGACCTGCACCAACAACCAAGAGTTCAACTTCTCTCATTCTTTTCATCCTTATCTCCGTATCCATATTGTGTTTCAATTATCATCCCTTCTTTAACTCTGGTAACGCAAGTCCTGATATTTGGTACTCCGTTTACAATCATAGAACAATCAGTACATTGCCCTATCCCACAAAAAAATCCACGAGGAAGATTAAAGCGATGAGTGTAGCGAAAATCTCTGTAGCCATTAGCTATTAAGGCAGCGGCAATAGTCTCCCCTTTATAGGCATACATGTTTTTTCCGTTTACAATAATTTTTATTCTTTTTCTTTTTTCTTCTTTCCCCAAAATTGGATGTTCAATTATTCTCTTCATGGCAAAACCCCTTATTTATTTCTTACAAATTAATATCAAGTTTATTTTTTTGATTTATAGTTTTGCTCTCATATTTTATCAAAATCGATTCTTTTTAAAATTTCTTCACCTTTTTTAATCCCTTCTCTTGTAAGGCTTTCTTCATCAATGGTAAGAATTTTTCCATTTTCCATAATCATTTTCCCATTAATTATAGTAGTTTCGACATTACTGTCTTTTGCACAATAAACAATATTCTGTATTATGTCATTAACCGGTGCTGAATGCGCTTTGTTTAGATCGAGGATAATTAAATCCGCTAATTTTCCTTCTTTAATCGTCCCGGCATCTATTCTTGCTGCCTTCGCCCCATTTTCTGTTGCCATTTTAAAAATCTCTTGGGCATTAATTGCTCTCGGTTCTTTATGAAATACTTTTTGCAATAATGCACCAACTCTCATCTCTTCAAACATATCCAATTGGTCATTGGAGGCTGGACCATCTGTACCTAAAGCTACCGTAACTCCTCTTTCTAACATTTTCACTATAGGTGCAACTCCATCACCCAATTTCATGTTACTTTTAGGATTATAAACTGGTACTACACCTCTTTTGGCAGCTATATCAATTTCCTTATCCGTTAAATATATACAATGGGCAGCTGAAATTGGCCGTCTTAATAAATTCATTTTTTCTAAATATTCAAGTGGGGTAGCCTTAAATTCTTTTAAAGCATCGTCATTCTCCCATTTAGTTTCAGAAATATGAATCTGAAAACCCAAATCATATTCTTCGGTTTTTTCTACTAACCATTCCATTAATTCCGGAGTACAACAAAACAATGTAGATGGTGCCATAAAAACTTGAATTAAACCCTTATCCGAAGAACCTTGATGCCATTCTTTAATATATTTCTCAATTCCTGCTTTTATTGAATCATCATCACTGCAAAATTCCTTGGGAATCCAACGATTCGCCACCGTAATAGCAGCAATTCCACGCATCCCAATATCCTGCCAAGCTTTAGAAATACTATCTAAACTAAGATCCATATCGATACAACAAGTTATTCCATTATGAATCATCTCTATAGAACTTAACATTGACCAATAATATCCAATCATTGTATTTCCTTTTTCCCGGCAATCTTTATAAACCATATCTACAAAAGGAAATATTACCTTCTCGCACCAAGGGATTAATGTTAAATCGTCTCTACATCCTCTCAACATTGATTGATATAAATGAGTATGGGCATTTATCAATCCGGGCATAACCACTTTCCCATCGGCTTCAATAATTTTACAATGAGCGGGTAAATCTTCTGGTAAAATAGTACCAATTTTTTTAATTTTATTATCTTCAATTAATATATCTTTGTTGTTAATTATATGATAAGCATCCTGGATTAAAGTGCTTATATTTTTAATAAGAATCCCCATATTTACTCCTTTTCTTGTAGTTTTATTAAACTATTCTTAATATAAAACAGATAATCTATAAATAATTACAAATATTCTCTTGATTTATTTTTTTTATAAAGCTATAAATAATATTTATTCTTATCAGTTTTATTCATTTATCAGAAAAAACAACAAGAGTTTAAATAGTGAGCAATTATTGATTCAGTTTGTGAATCATAGTAAGACTAATTAAATGAGGATGAAAAAAAATTTCTGAATAACAAAGCAATTTATCAAATATTCCATAATAAAACTCTTCTCGTTTAATTATTGGTTCATTTTCTTTAATTTTTAATATTTTACTTATCGTTTGATTGGCTTTGCCTGGAGCATATTTGCTAATCGAATGAGAAATTTCTTCGTCAGTATATTTATTTAAAAAATTTAAATATTTTTTAAAACTATCGAAAGGCATTTCTTCACTTTGGGGTGTTGTATTCAAAACAGATTCGGGGATAATATTTATGGCTAATATTGCGGGTTGGCTATCAGCCAAATAGAGAAATTCAATTAAAAAATATTTTTTATCTCTAAAAGAGGAAGGTATTTTTGTATCGAATTGAGTTAATTTATCTGTCCATCCAGACTTAATTCTTTTTACCGAAGCTTTATAACCACCGTCTTCTAACAACTTAAGAAAATCTCGGATTAAATCAATTCTCATTTTAGTTTCTAAGGTGCTTTTATGAATTAAATTTCCTATTCCTTGTTTTTTGGTTATTATTCCTTCTCGATCAAGAGTTATTAGGGCTTCTCGGATAGTTGAGCGGCTGATTCCTAACATTTCAGAAAGCTTATCTTCCGGAGGTAATTTATTATTTTTAAAATCACCTTTTTTAATCATTTTTATTAATTCTATCTTTGCTTCCAGATAAAGAGGAGAATGCTTAATTCTAGACATTATTCATCATACCTCCTACAATCATACTTATTATTATAAAGGCCTATTTATAACTTGTCAAAAAAATTTTTAATATGTTATCTAAAAATCAAAAGTAGATACCCGCAGGAATTTCTGTGGTATCTACTTTTATGATAAAAATAACACTTTATTCAGTTACAGGTTGGCTCACAAAGAAATACGGAACGTAGCCGCTTATGTGAATTAAAAAACTATAGTGATTCTCATTTTGGATTACTATATAGATTATATGATTATGTACAATTGAGCAAATATTTAGAAGCCAAATAATCGAGGTACAAACATTGAAAGAGGCTCAAAAAATGTTATTATAAATAATACTATGACTTCTGCAACAATAAAAGGCCAGATTGCTTTACTTATTGCCTCTAAAGATAATTTTGATATTCCGCAGGCTACAAACAAGCAAGCTCCCACCGGAGGAGTCATTAGCGCTATATTTAAAGAAAGAACCATAATAATACCGAATTGAATAGGGGGAACACCGACACTAACCGCTAAAGGATGAAGGATTGGGCCTAAAATAACTAATGCTGCAGCAATATCCATAAACATTCCCACAATCAACATTAAAACATTAATCATTAATAAAATAACATATTTATTATGACTAATAGTTAAAAATGTATTGGCAATCTGTTCCGGTATGCGTTCAGAAGCTAAAATCCAACCTAAAATTGAAGCAGATGCAATTATTAAAAAAACTACTCCGGTGGTTCGGGCGGTTTGTTCTAATAATTTCGGGATATCCGATAATTTTACCGTTTTAAAAATAAAAGTACCCACTATAAAAGCATAAGCAACTGCTATAGCGGCAGCTTCGGTAGGAGTAAACATGCCTGATAAAATTCCTCCTAAAATTATTACCGGCATAAGTAATGCTGAAATTGCTTCTTTAGAAGCTTTCAACATCTCCAATAACGTAGCTCGTTTTTCTTTTTTGGGATAACCCCGCTTATAAGAAATATATCCTGCCAATATCATTAATATTAACCCCAACAACAAACCGGGTAAAATCCCCGCTGCAAATAATCCGGCAATAGATACACCCATTAATGAACCATAAATAACCATCATATTACTGGGAGGTATAGTAGGACCAATAATAGATGAAGCCGCGGTCACAGCAGCGCTAAAATCCTTATCATATCCATCTTCTACCATCGCCGGTATTAACATAGTCCCGATTGCAGCGGTATCTGATACAGCTGCCCCGGTCATTCCTGCAAAAAATATACTGGCAACAATATTTGCGTGAGCTAAACCACCGCGCAAATGTCCCACTAACACATTTGCAAAATTAACTAACCGCGTAGTTATTCCTGACTTATTCATAATTTGACCTGCTAAAATAAAAAAAGGCATAGCCATTAAGGTAAACATATCCAGCCCAGCGAAAAACCTCTGAGGAACCATATTAAATAAGATGGGCATATCCATTTTTAAAAAAACAAACAAAGCAGTTGCACCCAAAGCAAATCCAATAGGCATGCCTGCAAAGAGCATTATTAAAAAACATAAACCCATAAATCCGAGCATAATTATTGTCACTCCATAATTATTATTTTTAAACTTTTACTTCTTTTAAAGCTCCTTCCACCTCTGTCTCTCCTAATAATTCATTAAAAGTTATGTCTGGTTTAAAACTAATAATAATTTGAATTATTTGCTGAATAATTGCAAGTACTCCAGATACCGGAATACTTAATAAAGCCCAGAACATACTAATTCCTAATCCCATAGAAAGCTGAGGGATAGCTTTATTTGCTATATACATTCCTTTATAACTTAATACACTTAAAAAAATTAAAATAATAACATTGACCAAAAGATTTAATATTCTGGCATATTTTATTGGTATGTTTCTGATAATTAATTGTATACCTACATGTTCTTTATCTTTTATTCCAATGCTTATACTTAACAGCGCAGCCCAGATCATCAAATATCTGGCTAATTCTTCAGTCCAACCTAGTGAATCACGGAGAACATATCTAAAAAAAACACCTACTAAAACAGTTAAAACCATTATGGCTGCTAATATAATTACAATGAAAATTGTTACTTTAGCCAAATAATTTCCCAAGGCATTAGCTTTTTCAAAAATTGTTCTTTGCTTCAATTTCGTATCTCCATAAAAATACTTTAATAGATATTACAATAGAGGGAGGATAAATTTATCCCCCCTCTATTTTTCCTTATTATAAACCTAGAGCATCTTGTGCTTTTTTAATTGCATCTAAATATTTTTGAGCTAATTCTTTTCCCTCTTCCTTGTACTCATCTTCAATGAATTTCATTGCTGCCGGAATGGTAACATCTTTAAACATTTGCAGTTCTTCGGCAGTT
>JAHIPN010000055.1 GCA_018894595.1 bacterium | reverse complement strand
GATGAGCCTTCTCAGGGTATAGCACCCAAATTAGTAGATGATATCTATCAGAAATTGTCTATTTTAAAGAAAAAAGGGATTACTATGTTACTTATAGAACAAAATATAAATTATGCTTTACAATTTGCAGAAAGAGCTTATGTTCTGGAAAATGGCAAAATTGTTATGGAAGGAAATAGTAAAGAACTTTTAAATAGTGAACATGTAAAGAAACATTATTTAGGAATATAAACTGTTAATTTTAAGAAAAGAGGTAGCAAGTGCATCAGATTATCGAGAAAGCTAAAAAAGAAAAAAGGTCTTTATTGGAGACAGAGGCAAAAGAATTATTGAAGGAATATGGAATTCCTGTTCCTGATTTTAAATTAATAAAGAGCGAAGAAGAAATTAGCGGATTGGCTAAGGAGATAAATTTTCCCATAGTGATGAAAATTGTCTCTCCTGATATCATCCACAAGACAGATGCTGGGGGAGTAAAAATAGGCATTAAAGATGAGAAGGAAGCAAAATTAACTTATCAGGAAATTCTCTTTCAGGTCAAGAAATATAATAAAGAAGCGAGGATTTTGGGAGTAATAACCGATACCATGGCTCCCGAAGGAACAGAGATTATTGTCGGGATGATTAAAGACCCTCATTTTGGTCAGGTAATTATGTTTGGGTTAGGAGGAATTTTTGTAGAGATGTTAAAGGATATTTCTTTTCGAATTATTCCCTTGGATGAAATAGATGCCAGGGAGATGATTACCGAGATCAAGGGATACGAAATTCTAAAAGGGGCAAGAGGTAAGCCTCCCCGAGATATTAAGGCCATAGAAGAAGTTTTAATGAAAGTTTCTAAACTTACTATGGAAAATCCTGAAATTAACGAAATAGATTTAAACCCCATATTTGTATTCGAAAAAGGTCTACAGGTAGTCGATGCCCGAATAATTTTATAAAATGGAAATTATTTTTAGAGGTAAAAATTGATTCATTAAAAAAGAGTGAGGAGGTAAGTTGGTTATTGGTACAGAATAAAAAAATTTTTCAAGAAAAAGTTAAATAATAATATTTTTTAGAAGTTTTCAGAAAAAATTGGATCAAATTATAAGAAGGGGGACTATAATGTATATTAATGTGTATAAATTAAAAGAAATGTCTAAGGAAGATTATGAAAGAATTATAAAAAGAAGTGAAACTGAAACTGATTCTATTTTAGAAGATGTAAGAAAAATTATTGATAACGTTAAAGAACGAGGTGATGAGGCATTAGTGGAATACACAAAAAAGTTTGAAAATATTACTATTTATAAAGATAAAATTCAAGTTACTCCAGAAGAGGTAGAAGAAGCATATAATAAAATAGATAAAGAAACTATTGATGCAATTAAGTTTTTAGCGAACAATGTTAAGCGTTTTCATGCAGCTCAAATGCCCAATAAAACGTGGGGCATGGAAGTTTCTCCAGGGCTAGTGGCTGGGCAGATTATCATACCTTTAGAACGAGTAGGTTGTTATGTGCCAGGAGGGAGAGGGTGGTTCCCTTCTGCGGTAATGATGTCAGTATTACCTGCAAAGGTAGCAGGTGTACCTGAAGTTGTTGTATGTACTCCATCTGCCCCAGATGGAACGGTGCCTGCTGGAACTTTAGTTGCATGTGATGTGTGTGGTGCAGATACTGTGTTTAGAATTGGAGGAAGTCAAGCTATTGCTGCAATGACTTATGGGACTCAAACTATTAAAAAAGTTGATAAAATTACAGGGCCAGGAAGTAAGTGGGTATTGGCTGCGTTTAAAATTCTTCAAGATCAAGTAGAAATTGGAACTTTAGCTGGACCAGGTGAGGGTCTTATTATTGCTGATGAGAGTGCTAACCCTGAATATGCTGCGGCAGATATTTGTATCCAAGCTGAACATGGTTTTGATTCAACAGGGGTTTTGGTTACTCACATAGAAAAACTAGCATATTCGGTTAAAGACAAGATTGGTAGGCATATAGAGAGATTAAGTGAATATAGGAGGAAATTTGTAATAGAGTCTTTAAGAAAATACGGTGCTATTGTTGTTACGGACTCATTAGAAGAATCAATAAGATTTGCAAATGAATATGCTGTAGAGCATCTCGAGATAATGACTAAAGATCCTATTCACGATATGCAAAAAATTAAAAATGCTGGAGGCATATATCTTGGTCATTATACCCCTCTTAGTACTGGTTGTTTTGGGTCAGGTCCAAATCATGTCCTCCCAACAGGACGTAAGGCAATTGTTGCAGGTGGTTTGAAAACAGCAGATTTTTACAAAGTTGTAACTTTTGAATATTTTTCTAAAGAGGGCTTGGAGTTTCAAAAAGATGCTATGGTAAAACTTGCTGATTATGAAGGCTTTCCTGCTCATAGGAATGCTATTTTAGAACGTTTTTCTTGAAAGTAATATTTATGGTCTCCAAAATAGAAGTTATCAAGATGTTAGAAGTAACAACTAATAAGTATGATAAGAACTTAATGTTAATTTAGCAGGAAGGGTGAATTGTAAAATGATTATTTTGAAAGACATCATTAATAAAAAGAAAAGAGTAAATAAGAATAGACTTGAAGAAATAGTAAACAAAATAATTGGCAAAGTTAAAAATGAAGATGATAAAGCCCTGATTGAATTAACGAAGATTTTTGATGGTGTAGAATTAGATAGTCTCAAGGTTTCTAAGAAAGAAATGAAAGAAGCTTACAATTTGGTAGATAAAAAAACAATCGAAAGTTTATATTTTGCTGCTAGTCAAATAAAATTTTATGCTAGGAAGCAACTTGCCTGCTTGAAGCCATTAGAATATGAAAATATTCCTGGTGTTGTTTTAGGACACAGGCTTATACCTGTATCTTCTTGTGCATGTTATATACCTGGCGGACGATATCCTTTGCCTTCTACAGCATTGATGACAGTTCTTGTTGCCAAGGTAGCTGGGGTAAAAAGAATTGTAGCTTGTTCACCTCCATCAAAACAATTTCTTTCAATACATCCAACTATATTAGTAGCTTTGGATATTGCTGGTGCTGATGAAATTTATTGTGTTGGAGGGGCTCAGGCTATAGCTGCTTGTGCTTATGGCACGGAAACTATAAAGCCTGTAGATTTAATTGTAGGTCCAGGTAATAAATATGTAAATGAAGCAAAAAGGCAAGTTATAGGGGATGTTGGGATTGATAGTTTAGCTGGCCCAAGTGAAATATTGATAATTGCCGATGAATCTGCCTCATCAGATTACATAGTTATTGATTTATTAGCTCAATGTGAACATGATCCCGCCACAAGAAGTGCTCTCGTAACTACAAGCAGAAAATTAGCAAATAGAGTACTTAAGAAAATAAAGAAAGAAGCCAATACATTAGCGACTTCTAAAGTCATTTTAAAGTCATGGGAAGAGAACGGACAAATTATCCTTGTAGATAACCTTGAAGAGGCGATTGAATTTGCTAATAATTACGCTCCAGAACATTTAGAAGTGCAAACATCTTGTAACAATGAAATAGTTAATAAATTAGTAAACTTTGGCTCTCTTTTTATAGGTCCTTATGCTCCCGTAGCTTTTGGTGATTATGTATCTGGACCAAATCACACTTTACCAACTATGAGAACTGCACGCTATAGCAATGGACTTTGGGTTGGCAATTTTATAAAAGTATCCTGTTATCAAAAAATAAACAAAAAAGGTGCAATTGCTCTTAGCGCCGCAGGTTCTCATATGGCTAAAATAGAAGGATTATTAACTCATCAACGATCTATTAATATTAGAACAGGGAAATTATAGGTATATTAAGCGACAATAAGTACGAGCTATAAAATCAGCAAGTAAGAGAAGGGGGTTAATATGTATGAATGAAATAGGATTGGGGAAAGATTTAAATATAAACAGTGATATAGTACTTCGTCTTAAGAATATTTCAAAGATATATCCCGGAACAATTGCATTAAAGAATATAAATATGGATATTGAAAAAGGAAAAGTCCATGGGGTAATAGGTAAGAATGGGGCAGGAAAGTCTACATTAATTGGGATAATTGCTGGTATTATAGTACCCACTAGAGGAGATATTTTTATAGGAGATAAAAAATATAATGCTCTTTCTAGGATAGAAGCAAAAAATAAAAAGATATCTATTGTTACACAGGAACCTGAAATTATACCCGATTGTACAATAGCTGAAAACCTCTTTCTTCCAGACTATATTTGTCGAGGAAAAATAATTAATTGGAAAGAGTTATATTTTGAAGCAGAGAAAATTATGAAAAGAGCAGGTTTTATCAATATAGATGTTAAGAAAAAAGCAAGAGATTTTTCTATAAGCGAACGACAAATTTTATTAGTACTTAAGGCTTGTTATATTGAGAGTGCAGATATAATAATAATGGACGAGGTCTCTACTTCTCTTTCTCAGGATGATGAAAAAGAGCTATATAAAATTATCGAGGAAAGAAAAAAAGCAGGCAAAACAATTATTTTTATATCTCATCGAATGGATGAAATATTAAAAGTTTGTGACGAGGTTTCAGTTATTAGGGATGGAGAATTAATTTGCACCGAAGATTGTAGTAAATTAAACAAGCATGAGCTTTCAAGTTTAATAGTAGGGAAAAGTTTTCATTTTGAGGATTTTAAAAAAGAAGAAAATGTGGGAGGGGATATCAGAAAAGTACAGGAGATAGTATTATCAGCAAAAGATTTAACAAAGTATTTAGCATACAAAAATATAAGCTTTGATTTAAAAGAAGGAGAAATTTTGGGTATTGCCGGACTAAGGGGAAGTGGTCGTACTGAGATACTAAAGGGTATCGCTGGAATAGATCCGGCAGATGAAGGATATATAAAAATAGGAAATCAGAAGAAAAGATTTACACAGCCTTCTCAAGCGTTTGAAAATCGTATAGTTTATTTGACCGAAGATAGAGATAAAGAAGGTTTGGTTAGTAGCTTAACAATTAAGGAAAATTTAACTATAAATGTATTACAAAAGATAACCAATATAATTGCAATTAATAGGAAAAAGGAAGATAAACTAGTTACAAATCTTGTTAATCTGTTGGAAATTAAAACTGCTTCCCATGAACAAAGGGTTAACCAATTAAGTGGCGGGAACAAGCAAAAGGTTGTTGTGGGAAAAATATTTGCAGTTGAACCCAAAGTATATTTACTAGATGAGCCGACTAAGGGCATTGATATTGAAACAAAAGATAATATTTTAAGGTTAATTAAAGACAAATTAAGCAAGTCATCATCAGTTATTATGACATCCCCTGGATTAGAAGATTTATTATTGATTTGCGACCGTATATTAATTTTATATAAGGGTGAGATAATTGGTGAGTTTTCTAAAGAAGAATTTAGGGAAAAGGAAATATATTTAGCTATTCAGGGAGGGAGATAGAAAGAAATAAAAATATTTTACGCGAACTTAGCAGACTTTTAGGAAAGTAATCTTTTCAATTAGCAGTTATTATAATAAATTTTTATAAATATTATTTATTTTGAAAATAAATTAATGAAAGGAAAGGTAATTATGTCTAAGAAAGTACAAATAGAATTATTTTTACTGGATAATATAATTTGGGTAATTGTGGTGGTATTTTTTTTGTTAAATGCTTTATTTACTCCTTATTTTTCCTCTTATGCTAATATTATTAATATTTTCTATCATTCTGCTATTATGAGTATGCTTGTGTTAGGGTTGGGTTTAACTATAATGGTAGGTAAATTAGATCTTTCGCTTGAATCCACCCTGGTGTTTGCTCCGGGATTAGCTACAATTATTATGACTAAATGGATAGTTGGAAGTATGAATCCTATACTTTTAATAATTATAACTCTTTTAGTAGGTGGATTAGCAGGTTATATTAATGGTATTTTTATAGCAAAAATTCAAGTAAACGATTTTTTACAAACACTTTCAATGATGATTATACTAAGGGGCTTAGCATTATTTTTATTGCCCTTTTCTATATATCCTCTGACGAAAATAGTTGGTAGAGCTTTCACTTTTCCCGGTGGAGGTAGAATATTTTGGGATATTCCAGTAGCCATTCCCATAGTAATTGTTATTTTTGCAATTTTTCATTTTTTATTACACTTTACGCCCTACGGGAGACGTGTCATGTCTACTGGCGGGAATGCCAGAGCCAGCTTTGTTTCTGGTATAGATATAAAGAAAATTGTTATATCAATATATATTCTTGCTGGTATGTTGGCTGCGATAGCAGGAATTTTAGCTGCAGGTAAACAAGATTCCATTTCTAATTCAATGGGTCAAGGAATGATTTTATTAGCTTTCGCCGGCGCTATTTTAGGTGGAGCAAGCTTTGAAGGAGGGAAAGGCACTGCTCTTGGAATGTTTGGAGGAGCTCTTTTATTGGGTATGTTTTCTAATTCTTTGAATCTTTTGGGAGTAAGCGTTAACTTGGTATATGCAGCCCAAGGAATGCTAATTTTGGTGGCGATAGTTATAGATAGGATAAGAATAAAAAGAAGAAGTAAGCTATTGCAATATGAGAAGATTAAAGAACTAGATGCTAATGAGAAAAAATAGCGTGAAAATGGCTAAGTAAGGGAGGTGTGAAGAATAAAAATAGTTTTGTTTAACAAAAGGCAGTAGCAAGAAAAGGTTATGAAAATTAATGAAAGAATCTATTATTATTAAGTTTATATCTTGCTACTCAGAAATACTCAGTTAGGTAATTGTATAATGTGTAATTAGAAAAAAATTTATGGAGGTATTTTTATGAATATCAAAAGATTAAAAAATATTTTGGTGGTATTAATATTAGTAGCATTGATATTAGGAGGAGTATCGATACAAACTATGGCCTCGAATGATAAGTTGGTCTTTGGCATGATTGTAAAATGGGTTGGCACTCCTTATATTAATGCTTTTATCCAGGGGGCTCAGCAGAAAGCAGACGAACTGGGTATAGAATTAATTATTCAAGATGGTCAAGGAGATAGTCTAAAAATAATAGATTTGATAGATAATTTTATAGTTCAAAAAATTAATGGATTAATAATGGCTGGCGCTGTAGACCTAAAGTCAGTTGTACCAGGAATTAAAAAGTTGAATGAAGGTAATATCCCAGTTATGGCTTTAGATACTTCTCCTGAAGGCGGGAAGGTAGATATGTTTATATCGTTCGATATACAAGAAGTTAGTGCAAAAGCAGCAGAAATTTTTGTGCAAGGCATAAAAGATAGAAATGGAGGAGAAGTGCCCGAAGGTGTTGTACTTGAAGTCATAGGTGATTTAAAGGATATGTTTACCATTGCTGCTTCTAAAGGATTTAAGTCAGTAATAGATAAGTATCCACAACTTACTATAGCGCAGGGTGAGGGAAAATGGAATAATGTTGATTCTCATAATATAACAGCTGATTTACTTACACGATTTAGAGGAAAGGTATTAGGTATATATGTACAAACTCCCGATATAATGGGCGTTGGCGCTGTTTCTGCAATTGAGGCTGCAGGGCTTGTTCCAAAGGATTATGGTATTTGCGGAATTTGCATAGGACCTGAAGGGATAGAACTAATAAAGGAAGGTAAGGTTTTAGCAATAGTGGAGCAACCGGCATTAAGTTCTGCGGAATTAGCTGTTCAGTATTTATACAACATGAATACAGGAGTGGATATTCCAAAAATAGGAGAAACAGTTGTGGTGGAAGGAGCTTTATGGTCTCCTGCGAAAGTTATTAAGAATCCATGGTCTGATGAAGGTGCATTTATGATACTCCAATCTCCTTTAGTCCCCCTTGAAGTAAGCCCTGATGACCCGCGATTATGGGAAAATCAATTAAAATAGAAAGGGTATAAATTAAATTTCATATTCTCTATCCGGATATATTAATAGTTTATCCGGATAGAGGAGAATTTTTTCTAATAAAATTTTGTAATAATATTTTATTGCTTTAATTAGGGGGTGAATATTTTGTTAGCGTTAAGATTTTACGGAGTAGGTGATATAAGAGTCGAAAATATACCAAATCCAATATGTAACCCAAAGGAAGCCCTTGTTAAAGTAAAATACGCAGGAATATGTGGTTCAGATCTTCATATATTTAGAAAAGGTATGTTTATTAAATTTACTCCAATAACGATGGGACACGAATTCTCGGGAGTTGTCGAAGCCATAGGGAGTGAGGTTAGCGAATTATCTCCAGGGGATCATGTAATAGGAGATCCACGTGTTTCTTGTAATAACTGTAAATGGTGTCTGGCAGGTTCTTATAATCTTTGTCCTGAATTAGGATTTATAGGAGAAGTTTTACCAGGCTGTTTTGCAGAATATATTGTTATAGATTCGAAAAAACTTTTTAAAATACCTTCCTCTATCAATCTTAAAGAAGCAGCTTTGGTAGAACCATTAGCAGTTGTTTTGCACATTATTCAAAATTCTAATTTATCACATAGTGATGCAATAGGTATTGTCGGTGCTGGTCCTATTGGTCTTCTGACTCTTTTGGTGGTTCAGAAATTTTATACAAAAAACGTTACTATAATAGATATTTCCTCTAACCGATTGGAAAAAGCAAAGATTTTGGGTGCACATAAGATTATGCAAGAATTTCCTACAAATTCTTCTGAGAAAGTTGACGTTGTAATTGAAACAGCAGGATGCGAGGAAACCTTGAATAATTCTTTTAGATGGCTGAACCCTCAAGGAAAATTAATGATGTGTGGATTGTATGAAAATAATATTCAGATCGCTCCTAATAATATTATGTATAAAGAATTAAAATTAATAGGAATAAATGCATACGAGACTAGGAATATCAGGAAAGCGATTGAACTACTATCTAATAAATATATTGAAGTAGGTTCAATTATTACCGATATATTACCATTATCAGAGGCGGCTAAAGGTTTTGAATTACTAACAGCTTCTGAAAAAAAATCAATAAAAGTGCTTTTAGCTTCTTAAATTATCCATAATTTAATTATCACCTTATTGCTCTATAAAATAGAGCAAATATTTGTATTCTGTTAGATTAGGTAAACTGTTATCCCTTAGTAATGAAGATTGTCTCTCCAGATATCCTCCATAAGTCAGATGCAGGAGGAGTAAAATTAAATATCCAGGATGAAAAGGAAGCCAAATTAGCTTATCAGGGAATTATTTCCAAAGTTGAAAAATATAATAAAGCAGCACAAATTTGCGGGGTGATGACTTGTTCGATGATTCCTGTGTTTGTATTTGAAAAAGGTCTACAGGTAGTCGATGCTCGAATAATATTGTAAAATAAAAATTAAGTTAATAACTAAAAGATTGTCTATTGCCGAAAAAAGAGGGTGGTTTTGTGGAAAAGCAGCAGTTTGAATTTATAGGTAAGAGGTTTGATATAAAAAATATAGGGAAAGTAACCGGAAGAGAAATTTATTCTTGTGATGTAAATATTCCCGGCCAATTACATGCGGTTGTCCTGCGTAGCCCTTACCCCCACGCTGAAATTAAGAAAGTTGATTATACAGAAGCAGAAAAGATGGGGGCAATATGTATCGGTCCTGATGATGTGCCGGATACTTTATATAATGAACGAATAGTTAGCATCCCCGATAAGACCTATCGCGATAGAACGGTTTTACCTAAAGACAAGGTTCGTCACGTAGGGGAAGCAGTGGCTGCCTGTGCGGCAGAAACT